>DASSMG010000310.1:0-21917 GCA_035688995.1 Actinomycetota bacterium | reverse complement strand
TCAAGAGCTACGGCCCCCTCCCCGAATGGGTCGGGCGCAACTCGCTCGTTATCGCCGTGTCCTACTCCGGCTCGACCGAGGAAACGGTCGCGGCCCTCGAGGAAGCCCACGGCCGCGGGAGTCGCGTCATCGCGGTGTCCTCGGGGGGGCCGATCGGGGACAAGGCTGCCGAATACGGCATCGCGCACATCAAGATCCCTTCCGGTCTCCAACCGCGCGCGTCGCTGGGCTTCCTGACCCTCCCCGTGCTCGCCGCTCTGGTGCGCATCGGGCTCGTGCCCGAGATGCAGTCCGATCTCGACGAGTCCCTCGAGGTCCTCGCGGACATCGCGGCTCGTTGTCACCGCGACCGGCCCGCTTCCGAGAACCCCGCCAAGGACCTCGCGTCGAAGATCCACGGTCGCGTTCCGGTGGTCTACGGCGGATACATGCTCGGCGCCGTCGCGGCCTACCGCTTCAAGTGCGACCTCAACGAATACGGGAAGACCCCGGCGTTCTGGAACGTGATCCCCGAGCTCGACCACAACGAGATCATCGGGTGGAACCGTTTGGCCGACCTCACATCGAAGAGCTTCGTCCTGATCTTCTTGCGCAGCGACCACGAGCATGAGCGCATCACGCTCCGGTTCGAGATCACTCGCTCGTTGATCGAGGACAAGCTCGCCGAGGTCGTCGAGATCCCGGCCGAAGGCACGTCTTCTCTCGCGCAACTGTTGTCACTCGTGCTGATCACGCAACTCGCCGCGATCTACGTCGGGCTCGCTTACGAGATCGATCCCGGGCCGGTCGACGTGATCCAGGAACTCAAGTCCCAACTCGCAAAGAGATAAGGAGCATTCGCATGGCAGTCGAGAACGACATCTTCGATCCGTCACTTGCCGAGGACGGCCGACTACGGATCGAGTGGGCCGACCGCCAGATGCCGGTGCTGCAGCGGATCCGTGAGCGGTTCGAGAAGGAGAAGCCACTCGACGGCGTCACGATCGCCGCGTGTCTGCACGTCACGACCGAGACCGCGAACCTGATGCGCACCCTGAAGGCCGGGGGGGCCGACGTGGCGCTGTGCGCGTCGAACCCTCTGTCGACGCAGGATGCGACCGCGGCCGGGCTGGTCGGTTCTTACGAGATCCCGGTCTTCGCGATCCACGGCGTCGACGAGTCCGGCTACTACGCGCACATCAAAGCGGTGCTCGACCGTAAACCGATGATCACGATGGACGACGGTGGCGACCTCGTCACGATGCTGCACCAGCAACGTCGCGATCAACTCGTCGAGATCATCGGCGGCACCGAGGAGACCACGACGGGCGTCATCCGCCTTCGCTCGATGGAAGCCAACGGTGTGCTCGGTTATCCGGTCATCAGCATCAACGACGCCGACACCAAGCACCTCTTCGACAATCGGTACGGCACCGGGCAGTCCGCGATCGACGGGATCATCCGGGCGACGAACGTCCTGCTTGCCGGCAAGACGCTCGTCGTGTGCGGTTACGGGATGTGCGGACGCGGTGTGGCATCGCGCGCCAAGGGCATGGGTGCCGACGTCGTCATCACGGAGGTCGATCCAACCCGTGCGCTCGAGGCCGCGATGGACGGTTACCGGGTGCTGCCGGGCCGCGATGCCGCCACCCAAGGTGACATCTTCGTAACCGTGACCGGCAACAAGCACGTGTTGCGGGGCGAGCACTTCGAGCTGATGAAGGACGGTGCCATCCTCGCCAACGCGGGGCACTTCGACATCGAGATCAACCTGCGTGACCTGAAGGCGATGGCGGCCGAGGTGAGAGAAGTCAGGACGAACGTCGCGGAGTTCTCGCTCCCGGGCGACCGCAAGGTGTACGTCCTCGCGGAGGGTCGCCTCGTGAACCTCGCCGCGGCCGAAGGCCACCCGGCGGCGGTGATGGACATGTCCTTCGCGAACCAGGCGCTCGCCTGCGAGTGGCTGGCGAAGGAGCACGCGTCGCTCGAGAAGAAGGTCTACGACGTGCCGGAGGAGATCGACAAAGAGGTCGCGAGGCTGAAGCTCGAGACGATGGGGGTTCGCATCGACGAACTGACCGACGAGCAGGTCGCCTATCTCGCCGCGTGGGAAGAGGGCACCTAACCGTCACACCCCGTCGCTACGGTCGCCGCCTGTGGCGATCCTGCGAGATCACCTGTCCGTTCTTCGCTGCGCCGGTTGCGGGCGCGCCGGCGTCGCGCTCTGTCGCGCGTGCGATGCCGACGTCAGGCTGCACGACATTCCCTCCCACGACCCGCGCCTGGTCGCCCGGTGGCGTTACGAGGGCGCGGCGCGGAACCTCGTTCTCGCGATGAAGCTTCGCGGCGACCGTGACGCCGCGTTCGCGTTGGCCGACGGCATCACCCGCGCGGTTCACGCGCACGGCTTGGCCGCGACCTGTCTCACGTGGGTCCCGGGCCGTGCCCTCGACACCCGTCGCCGCGGTTTCGACCACGCCGGGTTGCTGGCCGAAGAGGTCGCTCGTCGCACGGGCCTGCCCTGCCGGCGACTCCTCCGACGCTTGGGAACGCGACCCGATCAAGCGGGCCTGACCGCGGAGCAACGGATGGCGAACCTCGTCGGGGCCTTCGAGGCCCGAGGCGACGTACCCGCGAGCGTGGCCGTCGTGGACGACCTGGTCACGACCGGAGCGACCCTGAAGGAGTGCTCGACCGCGCTCGCCGCGGCGGGGGCCACTCGGGTCGAATGTCTGGTGGCTTGCATGGTGCCGTGAGGGGTGATCCGCCTCTAGTCACTATCTAGGCACAATTGCTTAGGGCATTCGGAGTGGCCTTCCCCTTACAATCCTGCTTGTCTACCTGGACCAACCATGCCGAAAGAGGACGAATTCGTGGCCAATACCCCCGATAGGACTAGGGATGACGCGATCAGGGTCCTGATCGTGGATGACCACGCCCTGTTCCGGCGGGGGCTACAGATGGTCTTGGAGGGTGAGGGCGACATCGACGTCGTGGGTGAGGCCAGTGATGGTCATGAGGCGGTCGACCGGGCCGAAGCGACCACTCCGGACGTAGTCCTTATGGACGTCCGGATGCCCAAACGGACCGGGATCGAGGCGACCAGGGCGATCAAGGACACGCTTCCGTCCACCAAGATCCTCATGCTGACGATCTCCGACGAGGAGGCCGACCTCTACGAGGCCATCAAGGCGGGGGCCTCCGGTTACCTGCTCAAGGAGATCTCGATCGAGGAGGTCGCCGACGCCGTTCGGGCGGTGCACGCGGGGCAGTCGCTCATCTCGCCCTCGATGGCATCCAAGCTGCTCAACGAGTTCGCGTCGATCGTCAAGCGCCGGGACGAGCGGACCCAGGTTCCCGGTCCGAGGCTGACCGAGCGCGAGCTCGAGGTCCTGAAGCTCGTGGCCAAGGGCCTCAACAACCGCGACATCGGCCAGGAGCTGTTCATCTCCGAGAACACCGTAAAGAACCACGTGCGGAACATCCTCGAGAAGCTGCACCTGCACTCCCGGATGGAAGCCGTGGTCTACGCGGTCCGGGAGAAATTGCTCGACATCAAGTAGCCGGATCAAGTAACCGCCCGAGCTCCTGCCCGGCCCCCGGCACCCCTGCCCGGCCCGCGGCTCCCCACCCCGGCCCCCGGCACCCCACCCCGGCCCCCGGCACCCCTGCCCGGCCCCCGGCACCCCAGCCCTGCCCCCGGCACCCCTGCCCTGCCCCCGGCACCCCTGCCCGGCCCCCCCGACCTCCCTTTGTTCTACCGATGTTGCCTATAGCGCAACATATGTAGAGCAAACACACGTCTCGAGCCGAGCTGACCCCCGGCCGGCCCCCGCGGCCCGGCACGCCTCCGTTCTCTTCCGGATGAGTCTCGTATTTCGAGAGTTTCCCGGAATAGTTGGCGGAGCGCCGTGATGACATCGCGGGGCCGGCGCCGAAGGCGGTTGCCCCCTAGGCGAGCGCTCCCTACATAATGGGGCCCCATGGGAATCTTCAAGAAGGTCATGTCCGCCGGCGAGGGCCGCAAGATCAAGACCCTCGAAGCCGTCGTGGCCCCCGTGAACGCTCTCGAAGACGAGATCAAAGCGCTCTCCGACGACGAGCTGAGGGGCAAGACCGCCGAGTTCAAGCAGAAACTGGAGAACGGCGCCGATCTCGACGACCTCCTGTTCGAGTCCTTCGCGGTAACGCGGGAGGGGGCTCGCCGGGCGATCGGCCAGCGCCACTTCGACGTCCAGTTGATGGGTGGCGCCGCTCTGCACAAGGGCTGGATCGCCGAGATGAAGACCGGTGAAGGAAAGACGCTGACGTCGACCCTCGCGGTCTACCTGAACGCGCTGTGGGGCGACGGCGTCCACCTCGTCACGGTGAACGACTACCTGGCGAAGCGTGACTCGGAATGGATGGGTCAGGTGTACCGGTTCCTGGGCCTCGACGTCGGTCTGATCCAGGCGCAGATGTCCCCGGAGGAGCGCCGTCCCGCATACGCCGCCGACGTGACTTACGGAACGAACAACGAGTTCGGCTTCGATTACCTCCGCGACAACATGGTGACCGAGAAGGACCGGCTCGTGCAGCGCGGTCATTACTACGCGGTCGTCGACGAGGTTGACTCGATCCTGGTCGACGAAGCGAGAACCCCGCTGATCATCTCCGGTGCGATCGAGGACTCACCGCGCTGGTACCAGCAGTTCGCGCGCATTGCCCCGCGGCTCGACCCCGACGTCCACTACGAGGTCGACGAGAAGAAGCACACCGTTGCGATCACCGAAGAGGGCGTCGCGCGCGTCGAGGAGATCCTCGGCATCGAGAACCTCTACGACCACGTGAACGTCGACCTCGTGCACCACTTGCAGGCCGCGTTGCGCGCCAAGGAGCTCTACAAGCGCGACGTCGAGTACGTGGTCCAGCACGGCGAGGTGAAGATCGTCGACGAGTTCACCGGTCGCATCCTTCCGGGGCGCCGTTACTCCGAGGGTCTCCACCAAGCGATCGAGGCGAAGGAAGGCGTTCGGATCAAGGAAGAGAACCAGACGCTCGCGACGATCACTCTTCAGAACTACTTCCGCATGTACGAGAAGTTGGCGGGCATGACCGGTACCGCGCAGACCGAGGCCGCGGAGTTCGGCCACATCTACCAGCTCGAGGTCGCGCCGATCCCCACGAACCGCCCGATGGTTCGTGCCGACGAACAGGACCTCATCTACAAGACCGCCGAAGCGAAGTGGAACGCGCTTGCCGACGACGTCGTGGAGCGGCACGAGAAAGGGCAGCCGATCCTGATCGGCACCGTCTCGATCGAGAAATCCGAGCTGCTGTCGCGGGTCCTCTCCAAGCGGGGCGTCCCGCACACGGTCCTCAACGCCAAGAACCACGAGAAGGAAGCGGCGATCGTCGCCCAGGCGGGCCGCATCGGCGCGGTGACCGTCGCCACGAACATGGCCGGTCGAGGCGTCGACATCATCCTCGGCGGTAACCCCGAGGGGATGGCTCGCTCGGAGATGCAGGTCAACGGATGGGACAACGACGCCTTCCTCCTCGGCGAGTACGAAGAAGACGACGCGCGTCAGTACGAGGAAGAGTTCAACCCCCTCTACGAGAAGTTCAAAGAGCAATGCACGACCGAACACGTCGAGGTCGTCGAGCGCGGTGGTCTATACGTGCTCGGTACCGAGCGCCACGAGTCGCGCCGGATCGACAACCAGCTGCGTGGCCGTTCCGGTCGTCAGGGTGACCCCGGTGAGAGCCGGTTCTACCTCTCGCTCGAAGACGACCTGATGAGGCTCTTCGCCGCCGATCGCATCGGGGCGATGATGGATCGCCTCAAGATCCCGGATGACGTTCCCATCGAGGCGAAGATCGTTTCGCGCGCGATCGAGCGTGCGCAGACGCAGGTCGAGTCCCAGAACTTCGAGATCCGAAAGAACGTCCTCAAGTACGACGAGGTCATGGACAAGCAGCGTCAGGTGATCTACGCGGAGCGTCGCAAGATCCTCGAAGGCGAAGACCTGCACGACCAAGCACTGGAGCTCGTCACCGACGTCGTCGAGGCCGCCCTCTCCGAGGTTGCGAACCCCGACGTTCATCCCGAGGAATGGGACTGGGAGCAGCTCTTCACGCGTATCCGGGAGATCTACCCGACCACGATCGCGCCGGACTCGATCGACCCCACGACGGTCACGTACGAACAGACGCTCGAGATGTTCATGAGCGATGCGCTCGAGGTCTACAACACCCGCGAGGCACAACTCGGCGCCGACCAATTGCGTGAGATCGAACGCCTCGTCCTGCTTTCGGTGATCGACAACCGGTGGCGCGAGCACCTGTACGAGATGGACTACCTCCAAGAGGGCATCGGGTTACGTGCCGTCGGTCAACGAGACCCACTCGTCGAATACCAGCGCGAGGGATTCGACATGTTCCAGCAGATGCAAGGCGCGATCAAAGAGGACTTCGCGCGTTACGTCTTCCATGTCGACGTCGTGCGCGAGGACGAACGACAGGCGCAGCAGCCGACACGGATGCGGCAGGAACGTCGTCAGATCCCCATGACGCAGGCACAGGCCCCCCCGATGGAGCCCGGCGATGTCGAGGGTCGTTCGCATCCACCGTCCGAAGGCGAGGGGATCGCCCAGATCGAGCAAGCGCGCTCCGACAAGATCCCGCGCAACGCACCGTGTCCCTGCGGTAGCGGCAAGAAGTACAAGTTCTGCCACGGCCGCGCCGGAGCCGAACCGCTTCCCCGCTAGTTAGTTCATCTTCTTCTCGAGGGCGACCGACCGGCCGCCGGTGGTGGCTATCAAGCCACCACCTCGGTTTCCTCCGCCGGTGGTGGCGGAGGATCGGGGTACGCGACCCGCACCGCGGCCGTCCCCACGTGGTCGACGAGCAGTTGCGCTCCTCTCTGCGGCGTCCAGAGATACAGGGATGCCGGCCCGTGACATCCCGAGGGCCGGGCCCGAACCAACAGATGGTGAGTGCTGAGCCACCCGACCGGCTCCGTCGACATCTCGTCGAGCGGTGCGCCGAGCGAGTGCGTGTTCTCGACGAGGTGTTGGTCCCTACGCTCGCTGCGGCCGACCAAGCCGTCGATCACACCGTTCGCGACGACCGTGGTCGTGTCGCACGTACCGGTTTGAACCGCAACGTCGGTCTCCCGGAACGGGGAGGACACCACTCGGGTGATCTCATCCGTCGTCGAGAAAACCGTTTGAAGGGTCGCGTCGACCGTTCCGGTGTCACGCGCTTTGGTGAAGGAGATGCGGTGGGCGTCGAAACGATCCGGGTGCTCCGCGGCGTAGAACAACGTTCCCGAGGGACCGAAGCTGAGCGAGTAGATGCGCTTCGCGCTCTCGCCGATGACGAGAGGTTGTACTTCCGTTCCTTCGTTCGTTGCCAAGAAGATCCCGTAGGTGCCGTCCTCCGCCTCGCCGACGGCAAGGATGTTCTCGCCCGCAGGGTGGTAGATCGCTTCGTCGGTACGTGCGAGGAAAGTGACGTCTTCGCGCGCACCCGTCCCGGCGTCGATCTTGAGCAGTGAACGGTGATCGGGCGTGATCCATAGGAATGCCAAGCCCCGCGGGCGCGACCATCCCTGCGGGATCGCTTGCGGTGAATAGGGGAGATGGTCCGATCGGTCGACCCCGTCGAGCATCATGCGTCCACCCGCAGACGTGAGCAGGAAGGCACGATCGGCTTGTGGTCCCCAGCGAAGGTCGGTGCCTTCGGATGCCGTCACGACGCAGCGGGCCGCGGTGGCCCCGGGTCGTGCGACGTAGAGACGGTGGTGAGACACGAAGCTGATCTCCCTCTCCGCGCGTCCGAGCCCGGAGCAATCGTCGTCGAGGGACGAGATCGAGGGTTGCGACGCGGGAGCCAGCGATAGGGATCCGCTCTTAGGAGGGGTGGGCGCCGACGCGGTACACGCGCCCATCAGGACAACGACCCCTACGGCCCCCCACCAACGCACGTGGGGAGCGTAGCCGTCACCACCAACGGACGCTCTGGAGGAGCTCCAGGACCTGGTTCCCCATGGTCGCGACCACGGCGGCGATCACTGCGGCGATGAGAGAGGCGATCAGCGCGTACTCGACCGCGGTGGCGCCTTCCTCGGTGGGCTTGGGACCGGCCACGTTCCTCTCCTAGTCCGAATGGGCTAGTTATCGGCCGCAACGGCCCCCACCTTCAGCCCCCCGCGGAGGATTTTCCAAAAAAGACGCTTTGCGACGTTTGCACGGCCCCGGAGCGGGCAACTACTGAATGTAGCCAGACGAGTGCGAAGAGTAAGAGTGGACCGGCGACAGCGGACCAAGTGGGGGTCGTGCGAGCGCAGGTCCCGTCCGCGATCGTGGCCCAGGCCGCGATCGCGGGCGGTGCCGGACCGGTTTCGGCATCGGCCCGATCGCCCGCATCAGCGGGCTCGACCCGAAGCCGATACAGCGAAGCGGAGCATGTGAAGGGGGTCGCCGCGGCGACCCCCTTTGCGCGCGTCCCGGCCGTACCCTCGCCTCGTGGATGCCGACCGTTTCCCCCTTCGGGTCGAATCGCTCAGCCTCGCTCGGGGTGGGCGCGAGGTCCTGCGGGGGATCGATGCGGCGTTCGAGCGGAGCAGGGTAACCGCGCTTGTCGGCCCGTCGGGCGCCGGGAAGACGAGCCTTCTCCGGTGCCTCGATCGTCTCGAGGACCCCGATCGTGGCCGGGTCCTCCTCGACGGGACCGACATCCGCGACCTCGATCCCACCTACGTGCGCCGCACCGTTGCGATGATCTTCCAGACCCCGGTTCTGTTTCCGGGCGGCGTCGAAGCGAACCTCCGATACGGGATGGTCGAGGCCGTTGCTCGAGGCGACGTCGTCGAGGCGCTCGGCGCCGCCGGTCTTCCCGAGTCGTTCGCGGAGCGGGATGCGACCGCTCTTTCGGTCGGGCAGGCGCAACGCGTTGCACTGGCCCGCGCGCTCATCCGTAAGCCCGAGGTTCTCTTGTTGGACGAGCCGACTTCGGCTCTGGACAAAGACGCCGCAGCAAAGATCGAAGAAACGATCCGCACCCTCGCGTCCAGGGATCTCACGATCGTGCTCGTGACGCACAACCTGGCTCAGGCGCGTCGAGTCGCCGATACCGCACTGCTCATGGTCGATGGGCAGATCGTCGACTCGGGATCGCCCGAGCAGATCGAGTCGGCATGGCCGGACCCGGCGGTCGCTCCGTGACGCTTCACGACGCTCTCGAACTTGCCATCGTCCTCGTCCTCGTTGCGGTAGCGGTCGGGGTGTCGCTCGGATTCCGGCTGGGTCTCGAATCGCAGCTTGCGGTCGCGGTGGTAAGAGCTCTCGTACAACTGGCGGCCGTCGCCGCGGTCATCAATTTCGTGTTGGAGCACCCTCCCTTCGCCGCGCTCTTCATCGTGGTCATGGCCGCGGCCGCCGCGTTGACCTCCGGTCACCGGCTGAAGGGGATACCGAGTGCAGCGGGGATCGCGTTGGCCGCCATCTCGATCGCAACGGCGCTCGCGCTCGGGATCCTGTTCGGACTGGGAGTCTTCGACTTCGTGCCGCGCTTCCTGGTCCCGATAGCGGGGATGTTGATCGGGAATTCGATGAACGCGACGTCGGTCGCCGGCGCGTTGCTGCGCGACGAGATCGAGAGCAAGACCCTCGAGATCGAGACCAGATTGGCGCTCGGGGTCGGCGTGCGCGAGGCGCTGGCGGTTCACGTGCGAAAGGCCGTCACGACGTCGCTGATCCCCTTGATCGATTCGACGAAGAACGTCGGGCTCATCCTGCTGCCGGGAGGATTCGTCGGCATGCTCCTCGGCGGCGCGTCTCCCGCTCAGGCTGCGCAGGTACAGGCGATCATCCTTTTCATGCTGCTCGGTGCGGTGGCGGTAGCCGGGATGGTCACCGTCGTGCTCGTGGCGCGGGCCTACGTTGCGACCGGCGAACGCATCGTTATCCCGGTTCGATGAGGCCGTCGGCGCGCACGTTCGTCGGAGGGCTCGGCCTCGTCGCTCTGATCGTTGCGACGATCCTGGTTCTCGGCCGCTTCGGAGGCGACGACGTCGAGGCCCCCACGACGAGAACCATCGAAGTGGGGGACGCACCGGTCACGCTGGCCGCGGGCGAGGGCGGCATCTGGGTCGCGAACGGCGGCGACCGCACCCTTCAGAAGATCGATCCGTCGCGGGGCGATCCGGTAGGAGAGCCCGTCAACCTCGGTGAGTTCCCCGGCTCGATCGCGATCGGCGGCGGCTCGGTATGGGTCGGGTCGATCCAAGGAAGCTCGATCGTGCGCGTCGAGCCGAACACGATCACCGCCCTCGGCGAGCCGATCCAGATCGGCGAGACACCGCAGAGCGTCGCGGTCGGAGATGGGATCTTGTGGGTCGCGGCGTTCGACGAGGGACGCATCGCTCGCGTCGACCTGACGACCGGACGCGTCATCGGACATCCGTTCAAGACGTCGGCGAAGTTCCCCGCCGCGATCACGTGGGGATTCGGATCGTTGTGGATCGCCGACGTGGTGGACAACGTCGTTCTGCGCGTCGATCCGAAGACCCTCGACGAGACCCGCATCGAAGTCGGCGACAGCCCGACGTTCATCACCACCGGTGAGGGAGCGGTCTGGGTGATGAGCTTCAACGACCACCGGTTGCTCCGCATCGACCCCGCCACGGATCGGCGCAGCCGTTACGTCTCGGTCGGCGGTACCCCCGGGGGGTTCGACGTGGCCGACGGCTACGTGTGGATCACCAGGGCCGAGGACGACTTCCTGTTCCGGGTCGACGCGACGACGCTCCGGCCCACCGGGGTCCCCGCCAAAGTCGGCGACAACCCCCAGGGCGTCGTGGTCGACGACGCCGGTGTCGCTTGGGTCGCCGACCAGGGCGACGACACCGTGACCCGGGTCGAGTTCTGAGCGAGATCCGAGGCCCCACGGATCTTTTGTGCACGATCGCGCCCCCCTCACAGGAGACCGGGGGCCGGGGGAGAACCTGACGGTCATGACCGACACGCCCGAATTCGCACATCTACGAGGCGGCACGACGCACGACCTCCGCGAGGCAGTGACGCTCGCGAAGGGGTGGCTCGAAGCCGTCCTGAAGAACTGGGCCACGCTCGACGACCAGGAGCGTCAGGCCATGATTGCTGCGGCCCTCTTCGGCGCCAACCGGGTCGGCTTCGTTCTCGACGTTCTCGACGGTGGCATCGAAGAGAAACTGGAATCCGCACCGGAGCGAACCGCTCACGATCTCTTGCGCATCGCCTCGCCGTTGGCGGGACCCACGTCGGGGAGCCCGGACCGCCGGCTGCTCTAGTCGTTTAGCCTGGATCCATCATGGAAGACCTAGGTCCTCGCATCGCGGCCATCGACGGCCAGTTCGCGCACGTGAAGGAGTACCTTTGACGTCGACCGGAAACGGGCGCGTCTAGAAGAGCTGCGCGCCACGGCCGCGGCTCCTGATTTCTGGGACGACTCCGCGGCGGCTCAGAAGGTGATGGGGGAGATGTCTCGCCTCTCCGAAGATGTCGATTCGTACGATCGCCTCGCATCGCGCATCTCCGACGCCCGCGTGCTCTGGGAGCTGGCCTCGTCGGAGTCCGACGATGCGACGGCCGACGAGGCGCAGGCCGAGGTCGAACGCATCGAGCGCGACCTCGACAAGCTCGAAGTCGCCGCGTTGTTGTCGGGCGAATTCGACGACAACCCCGCGATCCTGGAGGTGCATGCCGGTGAGGGCGGTACCGATTCACAGGATTGGGCGGAGATGTTGCTGCGCATGTACGAGCGGTGGGCGGAGCAGCGCGCCTACAAGGTCGAACTCGTGGAGACCACCGCGGGTGAAGAGGCAGGGATGAAGAGCGCGACCGTGACGATCGAAGGCCGACACGCTTACGGGCTTCTGTCGGCAGAGCGCGGGGTTCACCGCCTCGTTCGGATCTCGCCGTTCGATCAAGCGAAGAGACGACATACGTCGTTCGCATCCGTCGACGTCACCCCCGAGGTGGACGAAGACGTGGATGTCGAGATCAATCAGGACGACCTGCGGATCGACACCTATCGTTCGTCGGGGGCCGGGGGACAACACGTGAACGTGACCGATTCCGCAGTCAGGATCACGCATCTACCTACGGGCATCGTGGTGTCGTGTCAGAACGAGCGGTCGCAGATGCAGAACCGGGCGGTCGCGATGAGGATCCTCAAGTCCCGCTTGCTGGCGAGAGCCCGCGAGGAGCGCGACGCAGAGATGGCCGCCTTGCGCGGGGAGAAGCGCGAGATCGGGTTCGGATCGCAGATACGTTCCTACGTCCTGCACCCCTATCAGATGGTCAAAGACCACCGCACGAGCATCGAGACCGGCAACGTCCAGGCGGTCCTCGACGGTGCGATCGATCCATTCATCGAGGCAGAGCTTCGGCGTCGGGCAGCGGCGAGCGACGGAAAGGGATGAAATGGACAATTCGAGCGACACCACTTCTGCGCCCGGTAGTGCAATCATGGACCCCATGACGGATACACCCGACGTCGTCCGCCGTGTCGATTCCGCATCTCTGAGCGAGATGCGCCAGGTCGACATCGAGGACGTCTACACGCAGATGGACTGGGTCCTCGAGCAGCGCGCGACCCCGATGGACCTGTATCACCGGTGGGAGAAGCAGAACTGGTCGACGCAGGATCTCGATCTTTCCGAAGACATCCAGCAGTGGAAGTCGATGGAAGGCTTCATGGAAGGCGTCCGTACCGAGCTGCAACGATCGTTCACGCTGTTCTTCGTCGGCGAGCAGGCGGTTACGGACACGCTGTCGCCCCTGGTGCACGCGGCCCCCGACGAGCCGTCCCGCATATTCCTGTCGACCCAGCTGGTCGACGAGGCGCGCCACTCCGTCTTCTTCTCGAAGTTCTTCGACGAGGTCGTCGGCATCTCGGGTGGGCTGTCCGAAGCTCTCGCCGTGCTCCGCGACCGAACCGTAGGTGGGTTCCGCACGATCTTCGACAACCAGTTGGTCGAGGCGACCGAGCGGGTCCGGGAGAATCCCGGCGATTACGGCGCATGGGTCGAGGGCGTCACGATCTATCACCTCGTGGTCGAGGGCATGCTCGCTCTGACCGGGCAGAAATATCTCCTCGGCATCCTTCGCGAGATGCAGTTGCTCCCCGGCTTCTACGCCGGTTTCACTGCGATCGCGCGGGACGAGTCGCGCCACGTGAACTACGGCGTGCGCGCCTTGATGGAAGCAGGCGTGCGCGACCCCAGCCACCTGAAGCGTGTCGAGGACACGATCTTCAGGCTGCTCGAGCCGGCGTGCCGCACGGTCGCGGCACCGGACCGCAAGTTCGCGATCACGCCCGATGAGACGCCCGAGAACCTGCGCATCAGCCCGTACGAGGTACGGGACTTCTCGCTGACGTCACTCACGAAGAGGTTGCGCGTCGCGGGTCTCCCGAAGGAGACCACCGACGAGATCACTCGCCGGGGCACCGAGTACTACAAGACCTGTTGGGCCGAGTACGAGGAGATCCACGGCGAAGAACACCCCTATCGTTTCTACGACCGGATGGGGGCTCCGGCTTAATGATCCGCACCGAGAACGTCGTCAAGGAATACAAGGGCGGTGTCCACGCGCTCGAGGGCGTGTCCGTCGAGGTCGAAAAGGGCGAGTTCGTTTTCCTCGTCGGCCCGTCGGGCTCGGGCAAGTCGACGTTCTTGAAGCTGTTGACCAAAGAAGAGGAACCGACCGCAGGCGAGATCTACGTCGCGGGGAAGAACCTGCAGAGCCTGCCGCGCTGGCGCGTTCCTTACCTCCGGCGCAACGTCGGCTGCGTCTTCCAGGACTTCAAGCTGCTCCAGACCAAGACGGTCTTCGAGAACGTCGCGTTCGGTCTGGAGGTCATCGGTCGTCCGCGCTCTCTGGTGCAGAAGCAGGTTCCCCAGATCCTCGAGCTCGTCGGATTGGGAGAGAAGCTCGATCGGTTCCCGGACGAACTCTCCGGTGGTGAACAGCAGCGTGTGTCGATCGCGCGAGCGTTCGTGAATCGTCCGCTGATCCTGCTTGCCGACGAGCCGACCGGGAACCTGGACCCGGCCACGTCGGTCGGCATCATGCGGCTCCTCGACCGCATCAATCGCACCGGCACGACGGTTCTCATGGCGACGCACGATCACGCGATCGTCGACTCGATGCGCCGCCGCGTGATCGAACTCGAGAACGGCAAAGTGATCAGGGACCAGTCGCGAGGGATCTACGGAGTGGGGACATGAGACGCATCGGCTACTTCATCTCGGAGACGATCCAGAACCTTCGTCGCAACTTCTTGATGACGATCGCCGCGATCTCCACGGTTGCGATCTCGTTGCTTCTGCTCGGAGGCGTTCAGATCCTGGGGATGATCGTCAACAACGTCACCCTCGACTGGGAGGCGAAGGTCGAGGTCTCCGCGTACCTTCTCGACGACGCGAGCCCGGGCGAGATCCACGCGCTGGAGGAAGACCTCTCGAAGATGCCCGAGGTCGAGCACGTCTTCTACGTGAGCAAGGAACAGGCTTTCGAGGAATTCAAGCGCATCTATCGCGACCAGCCAGAGTTCTGGGAAACGCTCCCTCCCGATGCGCTGCCCGCGTCTCTGCGCATCAAGCTGACCGATGCGAACTTCGCACAGCTGGTTTCGTCCCGTATCGAGGGCGCGCCCGGGGTCGACGAAGTGAAGAACGGTGGCGAGTTCATCCGGCGGCTGCTGCAGGTGAACTCGTTGCTACGAACCATCACCTTTGCGATGTCGCTGATCCTCATGGGCGCGGCGGCCGCACTGATCGCGAACACGATCAGGGTTGCGATCTACGCGCGTCGAGACGAGATCGGGATCATGAAGCTCGTCGGTGCGACGAACTGGTTCATCCGGATCCCGTTCATGCTCGAGGGGGTGTTCGCCGCTCTCGTCGGCGCGTTGATATCGGGTGGCATCGTCTTGCTCACGAACGCGCTGTTGTTCTCGCGGATCGGCGAGACGTTGCATTTCCTGTCGCGGCCGCTGAACTTCACTCCGGGCGAGATCGGCGGGGTTCTGCTTGTTCTGATCGTCGTCGGATCTGCCGTCGGCCTCATCGGATCCGGGCTCGCTCTGAGGCGGTTCCTCGACGTCTGAGCCTCCTCGGGGCCTAAAGAGGGGCCCCCGAGGCGCCGAAACCCCACCCACGGGTGCTGGGACCCGCAGGACGCCGCGCCTGCACCGCTGAGGGCCGGTCTGTTGCTGCTGTTGCTCATGTGACTTCTGTTACCTAGGATGAGTATCAATGGTGCCAATCGGACGTTCCCGAGTGTGGCGACTGGCGATCGTGATCGTCGGGCTCTGCATCGCCGCAGGCGCTCTGCCGGCCGCCGCCGATCCCCAGGACCGGCTCGACGAGATCCACGATCGACAGCGCCGGGTGCAGGAGCACATCGATCGCCTCGCCGACCAGTCGGACACCCTCGCGGGACGGATCCGCGTTCTCGATGAGAAGCGGTCACAGGTCGAGGGCCGCGTCGACTCACTCGATGGTCGGCTGGAGCGTCTGAACGCCCGGATCACCGAGGTCAAGGAAGCTCTCTCCGAAGCTCAGCAGAAGATGTCGATCCTCACGCGGCAGCTGCAGTCGATCCTTGCCGACCTCGACGCCCGAACCCAGGTCTACGAAGCGCGGGCGCGAGAGCTCTACATCGCGGGTCCGAGTGCGTACGTGGACGGTCTGCTCACTGCTGACTCTTTCGCCGACCTGTACGACAAGTTCAGCTATTACAGCGCATCGGTCGACGCCGACGCCGAACTGATCAACGACATCCAGCTGCTGCGCGACAAGACCACGACCCGCCGCGAGCAGGTGAGCGCCGAAGAAGAACGGATCGCGAAGGCGAAACTCCAGCTCGAGAAAGACCGCCAGACGATCGAGGCGGCACGCGCCGAGCAGGCGCGACTTCTGGCCGAGCGCGAGGCCGTACTGGGTGCCAAGCGCCGGCTCCTCGCACAGGTCGAGACCAAGAAGGCCGCCTACGAGAAGGTCCAGGACCAACTCGACGAGGACGCGGCGCGCATCCAATCGCTGCTCTCCTCGGGATCGTCGTCCGGGGCTGCTCCGGGAGGGACCGGGCAACTTTCGTGGCCCGCTTCGGGACCCGTTACTTCGGGCTTCGGCTGGAGGGTTCATCCGATCTTTGGCGATCGCAGACTTCATACCGGCATCGATATCGGCGCTCCATACGGTGCCGCGGTGTTCGCCGCCGATGACGGAACCGTCGTGTTCGCAGGTGTCATGAGCGGATACGGCAATGTCGTCGTCATCGATCACGGCGGAGGACTGGCAACGGCTTACGCGCACCTTTCTGCGTTCCAGGTTTCCTACGGTCAGTCGGTCGATCGCGGCCAGCAGATCGCGAACGTGGGTTGCACCGGTTACTGCACGGGTCCGCATCTGCATTTCGAGGTTCGGGTCAACGGCACGCCGGTCGACCCGATGCCTTACCTCTAGGCGTCGTAGCTCGTTCGACCCAATACCCTCTTTGTATGGATCGCTGGTCGAGGTTCGTCATATCTGCGCTTGCCGCCGTCGTGGTGGGGGCGATGCTGTTCTCGTTCGGGTTCTGGGCGGGAGGCAGGTCGTCCGGCGCCACCTCCACGGTGATCGACGCGCGCGGCAACCAGTTGATCGACGACGCCTACGACCGGATCGAGCGTTCTGCCGTCGATCCGCCGGCACCCGGCGCTCTCGCACGAGGTGCGATCAAGGGCATGGTCGAGGCGCTCAAGCACGCCGGAGACCCCTACGCGCTTTACTACAACAAGGAGTCGTTCCAGTCGTTCCAGGAACTCTCCACGGGAACGTTCTCCGGCATCGGTGTGTGGCTCGACGTCAAGCACGAGGAGCTGCAGGTCCTATCGGTGCTGCCCGATAGCCCCGCGCTCGAAGCAGGCATGAAGCCGGGCGACGTCATCCTCCAGATCGACGGCGACCCGGTCTCGAAGATGACCAGCGACGAGGCGGTCGCGCGCATCAAAGGGCCCGAGGGAACGGACGTGAAGCTATCGGTCAGACGCGATGACGTGATCCAGGAATTCGTGATCACGCGTCGCTCGATCACCTTCCCGAATCTCAGGTCGCACATGACGGGCGACAAGCTCGGCTACGTGCACCTCATCACGTTCGCTCGCGGGGCCGGGAAGCAGTTGCGGGATGCGGTCGGGGGCCTGATCGATCGAGGAGCGCGCGGCATCGTTCTCGACCTGCGCGACAACGGCGGGGGACTCTTCACCGAAGGTATCCAGGTTGCGAGCGTCTTCATCGAAGACGGCGTCATAACGACCTACTCGTCTCCGACGGAGGGGGATACCGACTACGAAGCGGAGGGCAACGCTTACGAAGACATCCCCGTGGTCGTGCTGGTCAACGGCCGTACGGCGAGCGCATCCGAGATCGTGACCGGCGCGTTGCAAGACACCGAGCGCGCGATCGTCGTCGGGTCGACCACGTTCGGAAAGGGCTCCGTACAAGAGGTCATCCCCCTACCGGGTTCGGCAGCACTCAAACTCACGACCGCCGCCTACCTGACGCCGGATGGGACCAACATCAACGGCAAGGGCATCGAGCCCGACGTCGAGGTGTCCGAGGACCATCCCGATCTGCAGAAGAAGCGTGCCATGGAGATCCTGAACGGGATCATCTCGGACTCGGGCTGATGGCGAAGAAGGCGGGCGACGGAACCAAGCTGATAGCGCAGAACCGCAAGGCGCGCCACGACTATCTCATCGAAGACTCGATCGAGGCCGGGCTCGCGCTCGTCGGCACCGAGGTGAAGTCGTGTCGCGACGGCAAGGTGAACCTGGCCGACTCGTACGCCACGGTCCGCGACGGAGAGGCATGGCTACTGCAGTGTCATATCGGCGCGTACTCGCACGGGAACCGGGCCAACCACGATCCGATGCGGCCGCGGAAACTATTGCTACATCGCGGTGAGATCGACAAGCTCGCGGCCCGCGTTGCACAGGACGGTCGCACGCTCGTTCCCTTGCGTCTCTACTTCAAGCACGGCCTGGCCAAAGCCGAGATCGGCATCGCTCGAGGAAAGAAGACCTACGACAAACGCCAGGCCGTGGCCCAGCGCGATGCGGAACGCCAGATGCAACGAGAGATGGGCCGCCGCCGCTAACGCGAACTTTCGTAACTGAGTAACCCCGCAGGGCTCAATCCCACGCGTAGAAACGGCTTCAGTCGCGGTCGAGTCTCCCGAACTCTTCCAGCATGCGTTCCTGAGGAGACTGGATCTCGTCCGGATCCCGGCCCTCGATCAGATCGAGCACGAATGCCACTCGATTCGCTCCGAACAGCGCGCCGGCAATCATCTCCTTGCGCCGCGCGTCATCGATGTCATCCCAGTGACGAAATACGAGTTCCAGCCACCCCTTCGTGAGCGCGAGGCCCTCACGTATGTCGTGCGAGGTTTCCAGTTCCAGATGATCGCCCGCCATGGCACCCCCTCCCGACTCAGTGTTCGGGCCGCACCCTCGCCAACCCTTCCCCCTCTCACAAAAAGCTCGCAACCCCCTACCCTTGAAGGCGAACAATCAACCGGAGGGAGCCGAGATGAGCGTTCAGAAGAGCGAGCAAGACTGGCGTGAGGAGCTATCGCCCGAGCGGTACGAGGTGATGCGAAACAAGGCAACCGAACCCCCCTTCACGGGCAAGTACACCTATTCCAAGGACGACGGGATCTATCGCTGCGGCGCCTGTGGGGCCGAGCTGTTCCGCTCCGACACCAAGTTCGACTCCGGGTCCGGATGGCCCAGCTTCACCGAGCCGGCCGTCGCCGAGAACGTTCGCCTCGAGCAGGATTCCAGTCACGGGATGCACCGGATCGAGGTCCTCTGTGCCCATTGTGGGGGCCACCTCGGCCACGTCTTCGACGACGGCCCCGGCCCCACCGGCAAGCGCTTCTGCATCAACTCGTGCGCCCTCGACCTCGACCCCGCCTAACGACTTTTTGCGTCCTGACGGTCGATAACGCGCGTCTAGGGCAAGAAAGTCGGGCGTTAACCTCTATGGAAGCACTTTGAAAAGAAGGTCATTTCTGGGGCTGAACTGGTATCGACTCTGAACTGACCGAGATGGGAGAAGCGAGCCGAGGTTCCGAGATGCCTCGTTAAAAGCTCGGACCTAATTAACTGTCGCTGCTTAATGCACAGTTGCTACCTCTAATCAGGTAGCCGTCGGCCTGGGGGGTGCCTGCGCCTCCATGATCCGGCGTCGCCTAGCAGGCTCTACCGCCCGAGGGATGCTCGAGCCCGAGTGCGGGACATCTAACTCGAGCTAGGCACCAGCCGTTGCGGTCCGTGGGCCGGCAGGTGCCGAATCTTTCCCACGGACTACGCTCGTAGAAGGCCCATAGCGGAGTCGGAGGACCCGGGTTCGATTCCCGGCAGCTCCACTACGCACGCTCTGCGTGCTCCGATACGCTGCCCGCCCGGGGCCCGGAGCCACATCTCACCCGGGCGGCTACGCCGCTGACCCAGGTTCGATTCCCGGCAGCTCCACTACGCGTTCTGTCGCGCTGGAAAGAATGGGCCCAAATCATGGACGCACAGGCTCGCACGGCCCTCACGCGACTGCGCGCGATCTGTCTTGCCCTTCCCGAGACCACCGAGCGTCCGAGTCACGGCGAACCGACCTGGTTCATCCGCGACAAGAAGACTTTCGTCATGTTCTCGGATCACCACCACGGAGGACCCCTCGCGTTCTGGGCCGCCGCTCCGCCCGATGCCCAGGAAGCGTTGATCGCCGAGGACCCCGATCGGTTCTTCAGGCCCCCCTACGTCGGGCCGCGTGGCTGGATCGGGGTCCGGCTCGACGTGGCCGTGGACTGGGACGAGGTCGCCGAGCTCGTCGAAGAGGCCTACCGGACCATCGCCCCGAAGTCGCTCGTCGCCGCCCTCGACGAGCAGAAGCGGACCGGTTAGCCGCCACTCCCGTCACCGGAGACCCCCTAGCGCGAGAAAGTCGCAAGAGAGCGGAGCGGGGCCGAACGATTCGGAACCTTCGCGGCGTCTCCTGAGTACAGAAGGGAGATGCCCATGACGAAGTCACTCCGGTTCGCCCTAGGCCTCGTTGCCGGGCTGGTGCTCGCGGCCTGCGCGGGCGCCGCCGCGACGATGACGCAACCCGCAGGGACAGACGTCGAAGACCTCCTCTATCTGCAGTCCGGGCGGGGAGACCTCGCGGTGATCACTCCCGATGGAGCGTCACCGAGGTTCCACAGCGACTCGGCGGTCCCCGCCCCGACTTGGGGAACCGTCGTCCGAGCACAACCGAGCGGAAAGCACACGATCGTTACCGCGACCGATCCCGCTACGGGGGCGACGAGGTGGTTCCAGAAGCTATCGGGGATGCTGCGCGTGAAGGTCGTGTCGTCCGACGGCAGCAC
Organism: Actinomycetota bacterium; assembly: GCA_035688995.1. GTDB lineage: Bacteria > Actinomycetota > CADDZG01 > CADDZG01 > WHSQ01 > DASSMG01. The sequence continues at coordinate 1,497 of DASSMG010000310.1, read as the reverse complement.
GGTTGCGCTCGCCCGAAACACCGAGCGTTATAACCGGGATGGACGTAAACGAACCTCGTTCGTGATCGCGGGAGCCAACGTCGATCCCCGTGTCATCACCGTCGACGGTAACTACGAACCGGACGCATTCTCGACCGACGACCGTGCGCTCTTCGTGATCCGGTATCTACCGGCGACGGCGCCCGAGAAGTATCAGGTCCGTCGACTCGATCTGGACACGGAGAAGATCGGAGGGGTCGTCACTCCGGACAAGGACCTACAGAAAGCCATGGGCGGATCCGCTCAGGTCCAGGCATCGAGCCCCGAGGGCGATCGGCTCTACACGCTCTACACCGTCGGCGGCCACCACGGAACGCGCCGGTACGCCTTCGTGCACACTCTCGACCTCCACGAACAGTGGGCTCATTGCATCGATCTTCCCGAGGCATTCGCGTCCCACGCCGATTGGGCTACGGCGCTGACCGTGTCCGCCGACGGTAGCCGTCTCTTCGTCGCCAACACCTTCATCGGGCGCGTCGCCGTCGTCGATACGGCCACCCTGAAGGTGCTGCGAACGGGGCTCCTTGGTTTCACGAGTCGGGCTCAGAGCTACGCCGCCCACGATTCGGGATCGACCCTTTACGTCGGAAGCGGAAACCGTGTCGTCGCCATCGACGACGACACGCTTTCCCGCACGCAGGCATGGGATCTCGAGGACCCGATCTCAGGCATCCAGGTGTCGAGCGACGGCCACAAGGTCTACGTCGGCTTGATCCATACCGTGATTGTTTTCGACGTGGACTCGGGAGATCGCCTCGAGACCTTCGATCCTCCCGGAGTGCGTCAGATCTACAGACTGGGCCTTCGCTTGCAACGCGTGGACGAGGTCCGGACGACGTTCACCTGCGCCTGCTGAGGTCCACCGGTCGTAGATGAGCCGGCGGCCCCCTTCGAGCACGCGGACGGCTAACGTCGTCGGATGCTCGATCCGTTCGACGATGCCGACCGGCTCCCGCCTCGGCGCAGGCGTTGGGTCCTCGTGGTCGCGATCGGGCTCGTCGTGGCGGTGGCCGCGGCTTACGGCATCAACTCGTTCCTCGACGTCGCACCCGACGTCTTGCGGCCTGCGGGAGACCGATCTTCTTTCGCCTTTCTCAGCGTGGATCCCTCGACCGGTAAACCCGTTCGTTACGACCCGTGCAGTCCCATCCACTACGTCGTAGATCGTCGGTTGGCTCCTCCGGGGATGCTGTCCGATCTGGACGCGGGCATCGCATCGATCTCGGATGCAACCGGCATCGAGTTCTCGTTCGACGGGTACACGACCGAACCAGCCGGTCGCGGCCGCCGCGCCTACCAACCGCACCGGTACGGGAAGAGATGGGCCCCCGTGCTCGTCTCGTGGGTCCGTCCGTCGGATCTCTTGGTTCCGGGCGACCAGGCGGTCGGAGCCGCGGGAAGCACGCCGGTGTCGAACGACGAAGGGGTTCCCGTGTACGTCACGGGCGAGATCACGTT
>DASSMG010000309.1:0-3228 GCA_035688995.1 Actinomycetota bacterium | reverse complement strand
CTCGGGCCGCACCGATCCCGGCCTGCACCCGGGTCCCCTCCGACGCCATGAAGAGATCGGGAACCCGAGGCTGGGCAACCACCATGCTCCGGAGCTCTCCCGCGTCGATCCCGGCCGCGGCCAACGTCGCCGTTCCTGCTGCGATCGCGAGGTCGGCGGCCCCGACCGACGGGTCGTCGGCGATCGTTTCGATGCCGAGGCTCTGCAACGTCGTCCGTTCCACGTCGTCGAGGCGAGCGATCTCCTGGAGATCGTCGACGCGAGCGGATCGGTCGGGGATCGCGGTCGCGATCGCGGTGAGCGCGACCTCCATCAGCCGGCGCCGCGAAGGACGTGGTCTGCTATCGCGAGCTGCTGCATCTGATCGCTGCCCTCGATGATCTGCATGATCTTCGCATCGCGGAAGTGCCGTTCCACCGGATAGTGCGGGCCGGTGCCGGCGGCACCCAGGATCTGCACTGCATCGGCGGCGGCGCGAGCGGCCGCACCCGACGCGAAGTACTTCGCCACCATCGTCGCGTGTATCGCCGAGGGGTCCCGGTCGCGCCGACGGGCTGCTGCGTCGCACGCCAACGCGTCGGCGGCTGTGTGACCCGTCTCCATGTCGGCGATCAACCGTCGGATCAGCTGATGGCGCGCGATGACGTCTCCGAACTGGTGCCGTTCCAAGGCGTATGCGGTGGCGACATCGAGACACGATCGCAAGATGCCGACGCATCCCCACGCGACGCTGAAGCGCCCGTGATCGAGCGCGGTGGCGGCGACGTGCGACCAGCCGAAGCCGGGCCGAGCCACGAGCGCGTCGGGCGGTGCCGGCGCAGCCTCGAAGCGAACCGTCGCGAGCATCGCGGCGCGCAACCCCAGTACCGCTCCGGTCGGCTCGATCGTGACCCCCGGCGCGTCCCGTTCCACCAGAACCGCGACGGGTCCCGCTTCGGCGCGTCCGATCACGAGGAAGACATCGGCGGTAGTTCCGCCGGTGACCCACAGCTTCGTCCCGTCGACCACCCACCCGTCCGAGGCCGGCCGTACCGCGGTCGCCACTGCACCGCCGTCGCTTCCCGTCTCGGGCTCGGTCAGGCAGAACGCTGCCTTCGTCTCGCCGGACGCGAGCGCGGGCAGCCACCGGTCCCGTTGCTCGTCCGTGCCCCAGCGGAGGATCGCCTGGGCCACCATGTTGTGGACCGTGACGAGGCTTCGGGTCGACGAGCAGGCCGCGCCGAGCGTCGCGCAGAGTCTCCCGTAGGCGAGGTCGTCGTAACCCGGGCCCCCGTGCCGTTCCGGAACCGTCGCGCCGAGCAGGCCGGACGCGGCGAGTTCGTCGATCACGTCGGGGTCGATGCGTCCCCGTGCATCGAACTCGGCTGCCTTGGCGGCGAGCCTCGCGGTGAACGAAGCGACGGTGCCGTCGTCCGTGCCCCCGGCGATGGTCACGGGATCAGGCGGGAGTGGTGACCGGGGCGGAGCCGTTGCCGAGCTTCCGACCGACGAATGCGGCAACGCTGGCAACGCTGCGGAAGTTATCGAGATCGAGGTCCTCGGACTCGACCGTTATCCCGAACGCCTTCTCGATGAACGTCACGAGCTCCATCGCGAACAACGAGTTCACGAAGCCGGTGGCGAATATGTCCTCTTCGTCCTCGAGCGGGCGACCTTTGAAGGCCTTGGAGATGAAGGTCCGGATCTGGGTGCGGTGGGCCTCGAGATCGTCCGCGCTCGACGCCTGCTCGATCACGCACGGAATTATAGGCTTGGCCGTCCTCGCGGAAGGTGTGGAGTCGCGGTTCTGCGAGTCGCCACAGATCCACGTCGGGGGGATGGTTAATGCTTCGTCATCCATCACGCGTCCCGCGGCGGTCGGCCCTGCGCGGCGCGCGGTGAGTGACCCGGCGTTGCATTCATTCCCTGCGTCGTTCGGCCAGGAGCGCGTCTGGGTTCTGGAGCACCTCACACCGGACGTCCCCTTGTACATGCATGCGTTCGCGACCCGGTTGCGCGGGGCCCTCGACCTCGACGCGCTGGAGCGCGCGATCGAGGCGGTGGTGGAGCGCCACGAGGTGTTGCGCACCCGATTCGCCGTCGACGGCGGGTCGTTGAGGCAGATCGTCGATCCGGCTTTGGGGTCTTCGCTGCACGTGGTGGACCTCCGCAGCGAGCCGGAGGCCCGGCGGGACGACGTGCTCGCGGCAACGGTCGAGCGGCTGGCCGACGAGACCGTCGATATCGACCGGGGGCCTCTATTCAAGGCGACCCTGGTGCGGGTTGCGGACGACGACCAGGTACTCGTGGTCGTCCTACATCACATCGTGTCCGACGGCTGGTCGATGGGGGTCTTGGATCGGGATCTCACGACGTTCTACAACGCGTTCGTTTCCGGTCGTGACCGCGAGCTTCCCGATCTGCCCATCCAGTACGCGGATTTCGCGGCATGGCAGAAGGAGTACCTGTCCGGCGACCGCCTCGCGCGCGAGGTGGAGTACTGGCGCGACCGCCTCGCCGGGGCTCCGGCTCTGCTGGAGCTGCCGGCCGACCGCCCGCGCCCTCCGATACAGACATTCGACGGAGCCGCCGTGACGTTCGACGTTTCGAAGGCGACCACCGACGGGCTACGTGCTATCGCTTCGGAGAGATCCGCGACGCTGTTCATGGTCCTGCTCGCCGCGTTCGACGTGCTGCTGCTGCGCTATACCGGTCGGGACGATCTCACCGTGGCTACTCCGGTTGCGGGCCGGACGCGTTCCGAGACCGAGGAGCTGATCGGCTTCTTCGTCAACACCTTGGTTCTTCGAAGCGACCTCTCCGGGGACCCCTCGTTCGCGGATCTCGTCGACCGAACGCGGGAGGTCGCCCTGGAGGCTTACGGACACCAGGACCTCCCGTTCGAGAAGCTCGTCGAAGAGCTCAACCCCGAGCGCGATCTCAGCCATCTCCCGCTCGCCCAGGTCATGTTCGTTCTTCAGAACGCGTCCGCCCCCGCCGCGGGGTTCGCCGGGGTCGACCCGTCGCCGATCGAGCTCGAAGTCGACATGGCTCCCTACGACCTGACGCTCGAGGTGACCGAGATCGGACAAGGACTGCGCGGGTCGTTCATCTACAACACCGATCTGTTCGACCGCGAGACCGCGGAACAGATGTCTCGTCACTTCGTAACGTTGCTCGAGGGCCTCGTGCGTGATCCGTCGACATCGCTGTCTCGCGTTCCGATCCTGGATGCCGACGAGAGGGACC
>DASSMG010000308.1:0-6234 GCA_035688995.1 Actinomycetota bacterium | reverse complement strand
CGCGGCGTGGTTCGTGCCTGTGATCGCGGTGGTCGCGATCATCTTCGCTCTGCGGCGCGACATCACCACTGCCCTCTACCTCTTGATCACCTCGTTGATCGGGAATTGGTTGAACCAGTTCGCGAAGGCGATCGTCGATCGTGATCGTCCCGACCTGCCCCATCCGGTCGCCCATGCCTCCGGCCAAGCATTCCCCTCCGGTCATGCGATGGCCGCAACGGTGTGTTTCGGAGCCCTGTTGGTCGCGTTCTGGCCCTACCTCACGCCGCGCCAGCGGGCGCCGGCGGTCGCGACATACGTGATCGTGGTCCTCTTGGTGGCGACTTCACGTGTGGTTCTCGGGGTCCACTACCCGACCGATGTGGTCGCTGGGATCGTCCTGGGCGCCCTCTGGCTGACGGTCATGACGTTGCTCTTCGGCAAACGGCCTCGCCCGGCGCCGGCCGCGTCCGGCGAAGAAAGGACCTAGCCGCCGAGCAGTTCGTCCAGCGTGGGGCGACCCTCCCAGTTGCGAGCGTCTTCGTCCGAGTACTTCGCCTCGGCGATCTGGATCAGGGTCCCGTGTGCACTCTTCGGACGCACGAAGGCCTCCTTCCACGCCTCGTGCTCGGTATTGATGTCGACGAGCTCGTAGCCGCGCGCCTGCAGGTGTTCGATCGCCGCGTGGATGTCGTCGGTCTTGAACGTCAGATGGTGCAGACCCTCGCCGTAGCGATCGAGGAAGCGGGTCAGGAAACCCTCACCGAGCGGTTCGATCAATTCGATCTTGCGCCCGTCCGGATAGGTGAACTGCGCCCAGCGCCAGATGTCGAACATGTCGCCACCGTGGAGGAACTCGCCGCCCAGTGCATCTCCGTAGAGGGCGACGGCGTCCTTGATCGAACGCACCGCGATCCCGACGTGGTCGAACCAGAACTTCGGCATGGCGGTGGATTCTAGTTTGGAAGTACGTCCGCCCGAAATCTCCTACGTAATTACGTAGCGTTTCCCCAGCAACTGGAACGCACGACGCGACATCTTTTCGGACTTACGCGACATCCTTCGCAGCTTTCCGTCGTCGGCAATCTGACGCGCCCAGTCGTTGCGAACACGGACTGACAAAGGGGCCTAGGCCCATAGCGCAACGAAGGAGGCGCGCATGATCAGTCCCGCAGCAGAGAGACAGACGTCGAGGGGGGTGATCGCCGGTTTCGTCGCGGGGGTTCTTGCCGTAGCGGTTGCAACGGCCGCGTTCGCGCCCAGGTTCGGCAATGCGTCCAGCCACCGCGAGGCTCCGCTCGTGTCGGCCGATCCACAGGTTGACGGCACCGACCTGTACGCGTTCGTCAGTCCGGACGCGCCGAACACGGTCACGTTCCTGAGCAACTGGATCCCCTTCGAGGAGGGCGCAGGGGGCCCGAACTTCTACTCGTTCGCGGCCGGGGTTCGTTACGACATCAACATCTCTAACGATGCCGACGCGAAGCCAGAGATCATCTATCGGTGGAAGTTCAAGAATCACACCAGGAACCCGAACACGTTCCTGTACAACACGGGTCCGGTGACCTCGCTCGCCGACACCGACCTGAACATCTACCAGACGTACGACCTCCAGAGAGTGGATGTCGGAGGTCGGACCGAAACCTTGGTCGACGATGCCATCGTGGCACCGAACTATGTCGGCGCCGCCTCGATGCCGAATTACGAGGCACTTTCGGATTCGGCGATCACGAGCTTCGGCGGTGGTGGAAAGACATTCACCGGGCCGATCGATGACCCGTTCTTCCTCGACCTCCGCGTTTTCGATCTCGTTTACGGAGCGGACTTCTCGGAGGGGGGCGACGACACGCTCGCCGGTTTCAACGTTCACACGATGGCGCTTCAAGTTCCGAAGACGGACCTGGCCAAGGGCGGGAACGTCGAGAACGGGGTCATCGGAGTGTGGACGACCGCCTCGCGGCGTAGCACCAGGGTCCAAGGCGACAACGGTGCACAGAGCTTCCAAGGCAAGTGGGTGCAGCTTTCTAGGCTCGGCATGCCTCTGGTGAACGAGGTCGTCGTTCCGGTCGGCTTGAAGGATTACTTCAACGCTTCCAAGCCGAAGGACGACGAGCAGTACCTCGCTGCCGTTCAGGATCCGGAGCTCCCGCACATCGTCGATGCGGTCTACGGCCTCCCGGTTCCGGACTCGGACCCGGACGAGCCGGGCATCCAGCGTTCGGACCTCATCGCCGCTTTCTTGACGGGGATCGGTGGCCTGAACCAGCCGGCCAACGTCGAACCGGCCGAGATGCTTCGACTCAACATGAACACACCTCTGTGTGAAGAGGGGTGTGCTCAGCACTCGAGTCTCGGCGTCATCGGTGGGGACACCGCAGGTTTCCCGAACGGCCGCCGCTTGGCCGACGACATCATCGATGCCGCTCTGCAGGTGGTCGAGGGCGAGCTGATCGGTAGCCCCAACGATCTGAGCGACGGTGTCAACGCCAACGACAAGTCGTTCAGGAACACGTTCCCGTACGCAGCCCTTCCGACGTCGGGTTCCGAACCTTCACCGCACTAACGGGTTTCGGCTCGAGCGCGGGTTTCGGCCTGCGCTCGAGCCGCCCTCTTCAAGGAGATCGAATGACGCGCAGACGATGGGTTCTCGCAGGTGGAGTGGCGGCCGTGATGTTCGCGGCCGGTGCGCTGCTTCCATTGCGTGCGCATCTCACTTCGGCTTCGAGCCGCCCACCGCGCGTCGCTCCTCAAACGCTTACCCCCGTAGGTGGGGCTCTGTCGCTCGACGCGACGATCGAGTCGCTCCAAGAAAGACTGCGCCGGCACCGGGACCCGGCGGGTGAATCGCAGCTCGGGCTTGCCTACTTACAGAAGGGGCGACTTGGAGCCGACCCGAGTTACTTCCCCAAGGCCGGCAGGCTGTTCCGACTGAGTTTGCGAGGCGACCCATCGAATGTGGACGCGCTCATCGGCCGCGGTCTGCTCGCCAACGCAAGACACCGATTCGCGGAAGGGTTGAGATGGGGACACGAGGCCGCGATGGTCTCTCCCTACAGCGCGGACGCTCTCGGTGTCGTCGTCGATTCCCTTGTGGAGCTCGGCCGGTACCGAGCCGCAACCGGCGAGTTGCAGCACATGGTCGATCTCAAGCCGAACCTCGCGTCTTTCGCCCGTATCTCGTATCTGCGGGAACTGGAAGGGGACGGGGACGGCGCGATCCAAGCGATGCACCTTGCGCTTCGCGCAACCCAGGAAACGGGCGAAGACCATGCCTGGGTCCTGTGTCAACTCGGCGATCTCTATTACGCCCACGGGCGCTACGCGCAAGCGAAAGAGGAATACCGGGCCGGGCACGCTGCGGCCCCGGATTACTACGTTCCGCTGGTCGGCCTTGCGAAGTTCGCCGCGGCCGAAGGTCGTCTGGGCGACGCCGTGCGCAAGATGCGCCGGGTGGTTGCGGTCTACCCGTCGGCCGTGAACGTGATCCTGCTCGGCGACCTCTACTCGAGACTGGGTAACGACGAGCAAGCCGACGCCCAGTACGCGCTGGTAGAGGCGCAACGGCGGTTGGCGGAAGCCAACGGTGTTGTGACCGACGTCGAGCTGACCGTCTTCTACGCCGATCACCATCGCCGCATCGGCCGGACGGTCGCACTGGCCCGGGCGCAATACGACGCTCGCGACAGCATCAGGACCGCCGATGCGCTCGCGTGGGCGCTGTATTCCGCCGGCCGCTACCACGAAGCGATCACCTACGCGCGCCGAGCGGCACGGCTCGGCACCCGTGACGCGTTGCTCTACTACCACCGAGGTGCGATCGAGCTCGCCCTGGGACACGAACGCGTCGCGGCGCAGCTTCTGAGCCGCGCGCTGGAGCTCAACCCGCACTTCTCGGTCCTCCAGTCCGGCGTTGCCCATGAACTGTTGCAGGAGGCACGGAGATGAAGAAGCTCGTGCGGCTGGCTCTTGTGGTGGGGACCGTGGCGGCGGTGTGGGCGCCGGCGAACGCAGGCGCGCATCCTCTCGGGAACTTCACGGTGAACGCTTACAGCGGTCTCGAGTTCTCGCGCGATGCCGTCGCCGTCCATTACGCACTCGACCTCGCGGAGATCCCCACGTTCCAACTGTTCAATGAACTCGATATCGACGGCGACGTGAGTCCGGTCGAGACACGTTTCGGGAGCGACATCCCCGCCAACCTGTGGCTCGAATCGGACGGTGAGCGCGTTCCCCTGGAACTGCAAGAGATCCATGCGGTGGTGAACGAAGGCCAGGCGGGATTGCAGACACTTCGTGTGGATGCGGAACTGACGGGCGACATCGCCGACCCAGATGCGACCATCTCGTTCCGCGATCGGAACTTCGCCGACCGCGTCGGGTGGCGAGAGATCGTGATCGATGCGATCGACGGCCAGGGCTTGCGCTCGTCGTCGGCCCCCGATAGCAGCGTGAGCGACGAGCTCCGCGACTACCCGACCGATCTGTTGTCGAGCCCGCCTCACATCACGGAGGCCACGGCGCGGCTGCATCCGGGGGCCCTTCCGGGCTCCGGCAACGAGTCACGGGATGTCGCCGAGGGCCCCTCGATCCTGCGGGACCGCTTCGCGTCGCTGATCGAACGATCCGGGTCACCGTGGGTGATCCTCGTGGCGATCCTCCTGGCGTTCGGCGCCGGCGCGCTGCACGCTCTGGGCCCCGGCCACGGCAAGACGGTGATGGCGGCGTACCTCGTGGGGGCCGAGGGCAGAGCGCGACAAGCGGTCGTCGTCGGGACCGCGGTCTCGTTGATGCACACCACGTCGGTGGTCGTGCTGGGGCTGATCACGCTGTGGGCCTCGAACGTCTTTGCGCCGGAGGCGGTCTATCCGTGGCTCGCTCTCGCCTCGGGAGCGGTCGTCCTCGGTCTGGGCCTCTGGCTCCTCCGAGCCCGTACCGCGACGCGCCACGCCCATCGCGTTCACGAGCACGACCATCACGAGCACGACCATCACCAGCATCCGCACGATCACGACAAAGCGAGCCACGCTCGGGCCCACGCGCTCGGGTTGGACCACGATCACGGTCACCTGCCCGACGGCGTTCGCCTGACCTCGTGGAAGGGGCTGGGCGCGATCGCCGTCTCCGGCGGGATCCTCCCGTCGCCGACCGCACTGGTCGTCCTCCTCGGAGCGGTGGCTCTCCACCGGGTCGTGTTCGGGATCGCTCTGGTCGGGGCCTTCAGCGTCGGCCTCGCCGCCGCGCTCACCGGCGTCGGGCTGGTGGTGCTCAAGACGAAAGACGTTCTGAACCGACGCTCGAACGGTCGCATCACCCGGTTGCTGCCGGTGATGTCGGCCGCCGCGATCGTCTGCCTAGGCCTCTTCCTCACCGGCCAAGCCGTCGTTAACCTGCCCCTATAGAAGGAAGGAAGCAACCATGCACGGTGCCACTGCGGGACTCACGGGTGGGCTACTGGTCGTCGTCTTCCTGGCCGGCCTGCGGCACGGCTTCGACATCGATCACGTCGCAGCGATAACCGACATCACGAGCGCGCAGACGTCGCGCCGACGTTCGCTCGCATTGGCATCGGTCTACATCCTCGGACACGCAGTGGTGCTGGTCGTGCTCGGGCTTGCCGCAGTGATGCTGGGGGCCCGGGTCCCGGCGACGATCGACTCGGTGATGGGTCGCATCATCGGTGTCACCTTGGTGTTGCTCGGTGGCTACGTCGTCTATTCGCTGGTCAGGTACCGGAGCGCTGCGCGCTTGCGCAGTCGCTGGATGCTCGTCTTCATCGGAGTCCGGCGCGCACTGTCGTGGTTGCGGAAGCATCCTCAGGACCTGATCGAGATCGATCACACCCACGAGCATGACCACGGCCCGGGCCACGACCATGCCCACCCCGAGATCATGATGATGGACGGGCCGGTGGATCGGAACGCAGTCACCACCGTCACGAAGACCCACGTCCACACCCACCGTCATGTCATGCCGGCCCCCGCGGATCCATTCGTTGAGTACGGGCTGCCGACCACCCTCGCGGTCGGGATGATTCACGGGATCGGGGCGGAGACCCCGTCTCAGATCCTGCTGTTCACGACGGCGGCCGGAGTGGCCGGGAGCTTCGGTGGGGTGGCTCTACTGGCCGCGTTCGTCGGAGGCCTGTTCCTCGGGAACACGGTGCTCGCGATCGCGTCGACGCTCGGGTTCGCCGGGGGTCGGCGCGTGCCCGCCGCGTACATGACGCTCGCGGGGATCACCGCGGGACTGAGTATG
>DASSMG010000307.1:0-3947 GCA_035688995.1 Actinomycetota bacterium | reverse complement strand
CTCGACGAGCCCCATCACCCCGCGATCGCCGACGTCGAAGATGCGGGCATCGCGCGTATGGAGTTGTCGCGGGTGCAGCGCGCACTGACGCGCCTGACTCCCGCGCAGCGCCACGCCCTCATGCACGACCACGTCAGCCTGTCGCCGTCCGAGAAGATGCTGCGACTTCGGGCCCGCAAGAAGTTGCGGTCCTTGGTCGAGCGGGTTCCCGCCCTCGTCTGGTGGCGCGCTCGGAAGACCGACCCCGCGACGGTTGCACTCGTTTACAAGGACGGCGTGGCACAGACGATCGCCTGCGTTGCGTGCGCCCTGTTCGGTGCCGCCGCGATCCCACTGACGCTCACACCGGGCGCGCCCGATGCTCGTCCTTCTTTGCGGATGGGATCCACGGTGACAAGTGTCTCCCCCGTCGACCATGGGCTCCGCTCGATGGACGATGGATGGTGGCCGCATCCAGGAGCGCGCGCCGGACGCTCTTCACACGTGGCGAGCGCCGTTACCGGCGCGTCGAGGTCGGCGCAAACGTCGAACGATGACGGCACAGTTCAACTACCGGCCACCACCGCCCCGCTTCCGGTGAGCGGCGATCCGACATCACTTCCAGGTAACGGCGACGGCGACTCCCCATTGGGACCCCCGCCGGTCGATGCCGGCATCGAGCCCGCCACGGTGACCGAAGTCGTAGAGACGGTTACGGGCGCCACCGTCGATGCCCCGGGCTCGGTCGGGATCTAACCTTTCTAGAAGCCGTGTTTCGCCAGCAAGGCCGCAAGTTCCGCACGGGTTGAGGCACCGAACCTCTTGCGTAGTCGCGCTAAACGCCGGTAGACACTTCGAGGCGTCATGTGGAGGGAGCGGGCGATCTCCTCGGCCCCCATGCCGCGAGCGGCAAGGCGCGCTAGTTGTTCTTCTTCCGGTGCTAGAGATGGACCCGTTTCGCCAGTTGCAAGGAGGCGTTCGGACTCCTCCGGTAGCAGGCGGACGAGCGCCAGCGATAACGCTCGGTCCGCCCACCTTTCTGGAACGACGTCATGCGGAACCAAGATCCACACTCCGTCGCGCTGAGCATCGCGCGGCGGTTCTTGCTGGTGGTCCGCTAACAAACGCGTCTCGCCCCCTCCCTCTTTCAGCCTTGACGTACCTTGACAAAGATCCCTTGCGATCCGACCTGGTCGCAGGCCCCATTCGAAGTTGCGATCGCCCGCCAGGTCCGCGTGTGACGCAAACGCCTCGGGATACGCCACACACCGTCGTCGTCGGTCGACGTCATGACCTTCGTCTTGTAGGCGCCTCGGCGCCGACGGGATTGCAGGGCGATCTGCCGACCGGCAACACAGGCCGGATCCGACGAATCGAGTTGACCTCGGAACACGATCCGCTTTCCCGCACGCACCGCTCGGTCACTCACATGGATCGAGAGGCTCTGCGTAACGGGTGGAGGTGACGTGGTCGGCGACGTGCTCGGCGACGGGGATGGTGAGGGAGAGCATCCAGTGGAGCCCTGGGTCGGTGGTGACGGGCACGGAGGATTCGTCGCGCAAGCCGGCTCCGTCGAAGGTGGGGTCCCGGCCGGGTCCTGACCCCACCCAACCATCCCACTCTTCGCGAGCTCCGCATCTTCACGACAGTCGTCGTTCACCGGAGAGTCCGTCGCGAGCTCGTCGACCCATGTCGTGAAGTAGGTGGTGAAACGACTCTCGGTCGGACCCTCGGCGGGGACGTGGAGCGCGAACGACCAGATCCCGTCGTCATTGGTGCCCCCGTCGGTCATCTCGAGATGCTTCAGATCGGGGCCTCCGACGACCTGATGTTCCCCCTGCTCGGTAACCACCGCGTTCTCGTCGCGAGAGACACAGTCGTAACCGTTCTCGGTCGCGTGGGCCCCGCGGTCCGGCGGTTGGGAGGAATCGTCGAAGGGCCCCGTGCCGAACTTCAGGCCGTCCGTAGGACCTACGGCATGGACGTCGACGTTCGCATTCAGGATCTCGTGGCCGACCTGGTCGGTGAGTTGAACCTCGGTCGACGAACAGGAGAAGCTCGAATCCCTGCCTCGGGACACCGTTTGGACGTCCCCGTCGGTGATGGTGAAGGTCGTAGGAACCTGCTCGTAGGGACCGAGAACGCGGGTCGCGTCGCCAGCCTGGTTGAGATGCGCGTCGTAACTCGCGCGGTTGGTGTCGTTGGCCAGGAGAGCGACGGCGGTCACCCTGATCGCGTCCGTCCCCGATTCGAGCGTGCACCTGACTCCGTTATTCGCGGCGCCGCTTTGCGCCACGTCCCCGGGGGCGAACTCGGTACCGCAGACCTTCCAGTCGGGTTGCGTTCCCGGGGCCGAGGTCGTGTAGAAGGCGCGCACCCTGCTCGCACCCTCGCCGTTGAAGCCGGTGTTGAGTCCTTCGACCTCTCCGACGGGGGCCTGGCGGGCGGCGCTGCCCTGGGCGGGGAAAGCGGTTGCCAAGGCCGCGTAACTTCCGAACGCGCCTATGTCACCGCCGCTCCCCCTCGTTCGGGGGTAAATGATCTCGGCACGATCGGCGGTGCGTTGGATAACCACATCCATGTCGGCGCTCGCGACGCCGAGACCGTTGGAGGCGATCGTTGCACGCAACGTGTAAGGGCCATCGGGGAGCGTGGAAGGGATGTCCCAATCCGCTTCGAACGTGTCGTTGCCGACTCGAGCGCTCTCGTCGATCGTTGCGAGTGACACGCCCGCACGCAGTACCTCAAACTCGACGGCGGGGCTTACAGGGACGTTCTGCACCCACGCGCTCAAGCGGTAGGTGGTATCGCCCCCCGTGGGCGTGACGCTGTCGGGATCGACCGTCAACTTGTCCGAGACGATCACGCCGACGCCGGTCGCGGTTGCGAAGTTCGAGGGGTTGAGGAACTCGATGTGCGTGGTGGTCGACTCGGCCGCTTGAGACGCAGGCATCTCGACATGGACGAGCGCGGCGAGCAGCAGGACAACCACGGCCAGAGCACTCCGGCTGCGACGCGTTCCGATCTTTGCGCTCTTGCTAACTTGCTTCTTCATCCGATCGCTCCTGCCTCGGGCCACGGGTGTGTGGCGTTTCCCTTACCTACGAAGGTGCCGAGAACAAGTAACGACTCCTGTAAGAGTGCACAGCGCGTTGACACCAGAGTTGTCAGCGGCGCGCCAGCGAACGGCGGAGAAATGTCACGCCGCGTCAACATTCGTCACCGAGTTGGTGTTTGACGACAGTTGTCGTTGTGGTGACATCGGGCGTCAGAGGGACACGTCACGCCGAGACGAATGGTCGGAGTCGAGCTCGTCTTCGAGCGTGATCCGCAGCGCGTAAAGGCGACGGTAGAGATCACTCACGTCGAGCTGAAGGCGCCCGACTATCTCGTCCACGGACATGCCGCTGAGGACGAGACGAGCGAGCGCCGTCTCCTCGGGGCTGAGTCGCTTTCTTCCGCTCTTGATGTGTGCGCCTCCCACTCGATGCCTTACGAGAGAAAGACGAACCAGGACGCCAGAAGTAACGGCGTTACCCCGTCAGGTCTCCGACGTACTTGTCAGTACGAAAGGAGGAGAGGTGGGCGATCGCATGATGTTCGAAGATGAGTGGCCCCGTATCGAGCGTTACCTGCGGGATGTCTTGGCGCGGAGAAGGATCCCCCGCGACGAGCTGGAGGACGTCGTTCAGGACACCGCTCTGCGCCTGTTCCGTGCCTGGGATCGTGTCCGTCCGGAAACGGCAGCGAGCTTCGCGCTGACGATCTCCCTCAATCTCGTCCGCGACGACGCTCGGCGGCGGACCCGGCGAGAGAACATGCCTCTCCCCGTCGAGGCCCCCCAGGGCGACATCGAACAAGAAGCTCTGGCCCGCATCGAGCTCGCGCGCGTCCGGATGGCGCTCGATCGGATGAACGAGAGTCAGCGAAGCGTGCTGCTCGCCGAGGTCGGCGAAGCGACGGCAACC
>DASSMG010000306.1:0-13973 GCA_035688995.1 Actinomycetota bacterium | reverse complement strand
CACGCTCGGCGAAACGGTTCCGGGTGCGTCCAACAACTCCTCGACCACCGCGCCCTCTCGCTCGACCTTCGCGACGAAGGTTGGCCACGACTCCTCTTCCGCACAGAAGTCGGTGGGGCGCTCGGTGATGGTCCCATCGTTTCCCGATACATCGACGATCGCGTTGCCCTGACCGGAGAAGCCGTTGTTGAGTTTCACGACGACGCGGCGGACCGACGGCGACTTTCGAAGGATGTCACCGACGGCTCGATCGAGTTCCTCGACGGAATAGAGATCCCCGGCCCCCACAGGAACCGGCACGCCGGCGTCGATCGCGACCTCGCGGGCACCCGACTTCGTCCCCAGTGCCGCGAGACGCGGATCGGGCCCGTACAGCGGAAGACCTGCGGCCTCGCTTATCCGTTCCTCCGCGCCGGTCACGTTGAACGGGAATAGATAGGCGGGCCTGCGAACCACGGCTCTTCGGATGAGATCGACGCCGTCGCGATGATCGAAGACCTTCGCCGAGAGGGCGACCGGACGCGGATCTTCCAACGCAACCAGATGGAGGCGCTCGCGCGCGCTCTCCGGGTCCTTCAAGAACGACAGGTAGTAGTCCACCACCGCGGGGTCTATCGGTGTCGAAGTGACGTAGACGATGTCGAGGTCCGTGCGGTCGAGAAGCAGGAGCATGCACAGCAAACGTTCTTCGTAGAACTGGATGCCGAGGATCTTGCGCAGCTCCTCGGGCGGGAACGTTAGCGAGGGCAGGACCACGATCGTCCCGCTCTCGAGTTCGGAGACACCGCGCCCGCCGAGGGCTGCGATCATCTCTTGCTGGAGAGTGGCGAAATCAGCCGGCGACCTGGTATCCCGTCGCTTCGATCGCCCTCACGACCGTCGTCCTGTCGACCACGTCGCTGTCGAAAGCCACCGCTACCGACTTCCCGTCGATATCGACCGCAGCCTCCTCGATGCCGTTGAGGGGCAGCAGCGCGCTCTCGATCGTCTCCTTGCAGTGGGCGCAGGAGACCTCGGGGACGTTGAATCTCTCTCTTGTGACCATGTGGGTTCCTTCGTTGTCGACCGGAGGGAAAGGCTACCCTCGGAACCATGCAACTCGGAATGGTGGGGCTCGGCCGGATGGGCGCCAACATGACGACTCGTCTGATCGAGAAAGGCCACGAGGTAGTGGCCTTCGACGTATCCGACGACGCCGTCGCCCGGGCCCAAGAAGGTGGAGCGACCGGGGTTCATTCACTCGATGACCTCGTGCGCGCCCTCGCCCCCCCACGCGTGGTGTGGACGATGGTTCCCGCCGGTGAGATAACCGAGCAGACGATCTCGGACCTGGGCACGAAGCTCGAGAGCGACGACGTGGTGATCGACGGCGGCAACTCCCGCTACGTGGACAGCATCCGGCGCGGTGAGACGCTCGCCGAGAAGGGGATCTCGTTCCTCGACGCGGGTACGTCGGGCGGGATCTGGGGTTTGAAAGAGGGCTACTGCCTGATGGTCGGTGGCGACGCCGACGTGGTCGCTCACGCGCAGCCGATCTTCGAGGCTCTGGCACCGGAGAACGGTTTCGCCCACGTCGGACCTATCGGGGCCGGTCACTTCACGAAGATGGTCCACAACGGTGTCGAGTACGCGTTGATGCAGGCGTACGGCGAAGGCTTCGAGATCCTCGAATCCAGCGAATTCGATCTGGACGTCGGGCAGATCGCCGAAGTATGGCGGCACGGGAGCGTCGTCCGTTCGTGGCTGCTCGATCTCGCGGCCCGGGCGTTGACCAACGACCCCGGCTTGGAGGACGTCGCCCCTTACGTGGACGACTCCGGTGAAGGACGGTGGACGCTCACTTACGGCATCGACAACGCGATTCCCATCCCCACCATCGCAACGGCATTGTTCGCGCGGTTCGCATCGCGCCAGGATGCTTCGTTCGCAGCGAAAGTGATCGCGGCCCTTCGTCGCGAGTTCGGTGGTCACGCCATCCACGAATCGGAGCGATGACCGAGACGACGGTTGCGCCCGAGCGGACCGATGTAACGGACGACGACGAAGCGATCGAGCCGGACCGGCCGTGGCTGGTGATCGTCTGGAACGATCCGATCAATCTCATGTCTTACGTGACGTGGGTGTTCCAGAAGTTGTTCGGGTATTCATTCGAGAAAGCAACGCGTTTGATGTTGGACGTTCACCACAAAGGCAGGGCGGTCGTCTCGAGCGGCGCCAGAGAAAAGGCCGAGATGGATTGTTTCCGGCTCCATGCGCACGGCCTGTGGGCGACGATGTCCAAGAGCGACTGAATGAGGGTCTCAGGTGGTGACGGGGATCTGAAGATGGAGTTGACCGATCAGGAGGCCGGCATCCTGCGAAGTCTTCTGGACGAGATGGCAACACTTCTCGATGCCGATGTCCCCGAGGATGCCATCAAAGCGCGGCTGTTCCCGCCGGCATCCGAAGACCCACAGCAGCAGGCGACCTTCGCCGAACTGACGCGATCGGACCTCGAGAACGAGAAGCGCGCCGCGGTTCGCGACGTCAGGGAGCAACTCGGACCACGAGGCCCGGTCGTGGTCGACCTCGACGACGACGACGTCGGAACCTGGCTAAGGTTGCTGACGGATCTCAGGCTGGCGATCGGCACCCGGCTCGAGGTCACCGACGAGACGATGGCGGCGGAGATCGATCCGAACGACCCCAACGCGGCGGCTCTGTCCGTGTTGCATTGGCTGGGGTGGATGACCGAATCGATCCTCGAGCGAACGACGGCGTAGGAGGAACAGATGTTGAAAGAAGGCGACAAGGCCCCCGATTTCGAGATGAAAGATGCGGACGGGAAGACGTGGCGTCTCTCCGACCTGAGGGGCCAGAAGGTGGTCCTCTACTTCTATCCCGCGGACGACACGCCGGGATGTACGACGCAAGCGTGCGACTTCCGTGACCGTCAGGAGACCTTCACGGGCTCCGGGTACACGGTCCTTGGGGTTAGCCCTCAGGGGGCCGAATCGCATCAGAGATTCAGCGACAAGTTCGGACTGAACTTCCCGCTGTTGATCGACGAAGATGCCGCCGTCGCGAGAGAGTACGGCGCGTACCGCGGCGACGGAGCGATGTGGCAGGGCATCCCTCTCCGGATCAAGCGGTCGACATTCCTGATCGATGCCGAAGGGAACATCGAGAAGGCCCTCTACGGTGTGCGGGCCAAGGGTCACGCGGACGAGCTCCTCGAATCCATCGGCGTTACCGCGTGATCATCGGGGCCCACGTCCCGGACGACGATCCACTGGCCGAAGCGGGATCCGTCGACGCCGAGTGCGTGCAGCTTTTCGTCGGGCCACCTCAATCGTGGAAGAAACCTCCGCTACGCGATGACGCCGACGTGCTGCGCGCGTCCGATGTGCCCGTCTACGTTCACGCCCCCTACCTGATCAACGTCGCGTCGCCGAACAACCGCGTACGGATCCCGTCGCGAAAGATCCTCGCCGACACCCTCGAAAGGGCCGAACAGATAGGTGCCGCCGCGGTCATCGTTCATGCGGGACACGCTGAAGACGGGATCGAGCACGGGTTCCGGCGTTGGTGGAAGGTCTTCGACGAGATGAAGCCTCCCGTCCCGGTTTTCATCGAGAACACCGCGGGTGGCGACAACGCGATGGCGCGCCACGTGGACGTTCTCGCGAAGCTCTGGGACATGCTCGAGGAGTTCGACGTCGGTTTCTGTTTCGATACCTGTCATGCCCATGCCGCCGGCGAGGACCTCAGCGACGTCGTTCCACGCGTCCTGGAGGCCACCGGTCGCATCGATCTAATCCATGCGAACAACTCCCGGGATCCGGCAGGGGGAGGGCGCGACCGGCACGCTAATTTCGCCGATGGCACGATCGACCCGGACGACATCCTCGAGATGGTGAAGGCTTCCGGTGCCGAGACCGTTATCTGCGAAACTCCATGGCCCGGTATCGCCGACGACATCGCATGGCTGAGGAAGCATCTGTAGGGTTGCCCCGACCATCGACCTTGGAGAAGATGCAGCCGTGAAACTGTTGCGGGACGTTGCCATCAGGCACCTGCTCACGATCGATCCTCAATCGTCGTTAAGACGCGCCGCGAAAGTGATGACCGACAGGGGTGTCGGTTGCGCCGTCGTCGTCGAGAAAGAGCGGGTGGCGGGGATCATCACCGAGCGCGACATCCTCACGGCGGTGGCCGACGACAAGACCATGGACGATGCCACGGTCGAAGACGTCATGACCCGCGACGTCGTGAGCGGAGCTCCCGGATGGGACCTCCTCAAGGCCGTCAAGGCGATGACCGACGGCGGCTTCAGGCACCTACTCGTGATGGAGATGGACGATCCCGTGGGGATCGTCTCGCTGCGGGATCTGATGGACTCGATGGCGGAGCTGGTTCAAGCCTCGGACTGAGCCACCAGTTCGTTCAAGACGCCCCGCTGCATGCTCGTCAAACGTCGTTTCAAGAAGAACGAGAGGATCCGCCCGGAGAACCCGCGCGGCAGCGACGCCGTCAGTCGACGGGTTACGACCACGCCTCCGGGAACCTCACGCAACT
Source organism: Actinomycetota bacterium (assembly GCA_035688995.1). GTDB lineage: Bacteria > Actinomycetota > CADDZG01 > CADDZG01 > WHSQ01 > DASSMG01. Next base: position 9,416 of record DASSMG010000306.1, on the reverse strand, counting down.
CGTAGCGGACCCTCATACGAACGCCGACCACGACGTCTTCCTCGAACACGTCGGTTTCCGACGACACGGTCGTGCTGCGACCGTCGACGACGAAACCCAGTAGGGCCGCGCGGCCCTCGACGGCATCGCCCTCTCGAAGGGGGGCCGGGCCCGACGACGCGATGATCTCGGGCTGCCACCGCGGCCACGTGATCGGGTCCTGAAGGTTCTTTAGGACCTCGTTCACGGGGCATCGGGCCATCTTCGAGAGCGAGATCTCGAACAAGCGCGGCTCTTCGTTGCCGGGGGTCACCTCGCCGAGTGTAGGTAACCTCCCCGGATGCCCCACCCACGTCTCGCCGTATCTGCCGGGAACGTCCTGGCGACCAAGGCCGCCGTGCGCGTGGCCGAGGCGGGCGGCAACGCCGTAGATGCAGCGTTGACCTCCGCGATCATGGGCTGGGTCGCCGAACCCTTCTTCGCCTCGATCGGAGGCTCGGGCTTCATCACGGTCGCATCGCCCGACGGAACCGTGGAGGTCTTCGACGGCAACGACTCGATGCCGACCACGCAACCGTCGGAACCGGGACACGGCATCGAGCGGATCTTCCTTCCCGAATACGCCGACGGCATCTTCATGGGTATCGGACCGGGGTCGGTCGCGGTCCCCGGCGTCCTCGCCGCGGTTCGTCTGGCGTGGGAGAAGCACGGCCGGATCGAGTGGGCGGCTCTGTTCGAGGACGCCATCGCGGCAGCACGCGACGGATTCCCCTTCCCCGAGGTGTCGGACTACTACATCACGTGCACGTGGGACGAGATCTGGTCGAAGTTCCCGGGCAGCCGTCAGGTCTTCGGAGTCGCCGATACGCCGATCCGATCCGGAGAGATGCTGCAACAACCGCTCCTGGCCGAGGCATTGGAATTGATCGCAGCGAAAGGTCCCGACGTCTTCTATCGCGGCGAGCTAGCCGAGGAGATAGCCCAGTCGCTCGCCGCCGGCGGCGGATTCTTGGGGGTTCAGGACCTCGACGGGTACCGCGCTCAGGTGCGCGCGCCGATCACGACCAACGCGTTCGGGTGGGACATCTACTCGAATCCGCCTCCGGCCGTGGGAGGAGCGGTGCTGATCCACATGCTGGCGCTCCTGCAGGACGCCGACCTGAGAGACCCAGTCACGCGTTTGAACGCGTTCGTCTCCGCTCAGGACGCGGCGATGGGCTACCGGCGCGAGAGGTATCAGGATCCCGAGGGAGTTGCCGCGGCCTTCGACGAAGCCCTGAACGTCATCTCTCAGCGGTCGCGGCGCTCGCCTTCGACGACGCATGCATCGACTGCGGACAGCGACGGTTACGCGTGCGCGGTTACCGAATCGAACGGCTACGGGTCGGGTTTGGTGGTGCACGGGATGCTGCTCAACAACACCCTCGGCGAAGAAGAGCTGAACCCGATGGGCGTTCACCGACTTCCTCCCGGGACCCGATGCCACTCGAACATGGCCCCGACCATCGCCAGACGCGAAGGACGGGCCGTGGCGTTGGGGTCACCCGGGGCCGACCGGATCGTGGGTGCGATCGTTCAGGCACTGCTTCACATCGTCATCGACGACGCCACCCTCGAAGAAGCCGTGGGGGCCCCGCGAGCGCACCTCGACCTTCGACCCGAAGGCGAAACGCTGTGCTACGAACCTGGTCTGCCCGGGGACCAACTCACGTTCCGGCCCCGGCCCTACCAGGATCGACACATGTACTTCGGAGCGGTACAAGCAGCATCGGTGAATGCCGACGGGACGGTCGACGCGGCACATGATCCTCGTCGCTCGGGGGGAAGCGCACTAGTCTGACCGGCGTCTAGCGAGCCCATACAGGGAGGTTTCGAATGCCGCGGCTCTTCTCGATCAAGCCCACACTCGTCATCCGCGGTCGCAAGTTCAAGGGCATCCGCGGATGGGCGGGGAAGCCGTTTCACCCTCCGCTGACGGACTTCCCGATCGTCGCCTACTTCCTCGCCGGAACCTTCGACCTGATCTCCTACATCGCTTTCAAGCGAAACCCCGAAGGCACCGTCGCGCGGGACTTCTTCATCGCGGCAACGCACGTGATCATCGCCGGGGGCGTCGTTTCCACGTTGACGATCGTCACCGGTTTCTGGGATTGGCTGAAATCGGCCCCCAAACGCACGCAGGCATGGCGCACCGCCAACTGGCACATGGCGATCATGCTGACGACGACGATCCTCGCCGCGGCGGACATCCTGCTCCGGCTCGCCTACTGGTCGACCGGCTACGAGCAGGGTGCCGACCTGACGCTGCTGATCCTCTCTCTCATCGTCGCCGGGCTCGTCTCGTTCGGTTCCGCGTACGGCGGAACGATGGTTTACGAGTACGGGTTCAACGTCGAACAGGACTTCGATCACGCGTACACGGAGAGCGAGGTCGACAAGCTCTACCACCAGGAGATACCGCCGAGCGACCAGGGTGACGACTAGACGGCGAAGCGGATGTTCAGGACGTCGCCTTCCTTGACGACGTAGTCCTTACCTTCGACGCGTAGAAGACCGGCGGCCTTCGCCTTGTCCCACGATCCGGACGAGACGAGATCGTCGTACGCCACGACCTCGGCCCGGATGAAACCGCGTTGCAGATCGGTATGTATCGCCCCTGCCGCCTCGGGCGCGGTGGCCCCTCTTCGGACCTCCCACGCGCGCGTCTCGTCCTCGCCGGTGGTCAGGAAGGTGATGAGATCGAGCACGCCGTAACACGCGTCGATCACCTGATCGAGTCCCGGTTCCTCGATACCGAATCCCGCGAGGAGCTCTGCGGCGTCCGCCGATTCCATCCCGGCCACCTCCGCCTCCAACGCGGCGCTTATCGCCAAAGCTCCTTCGAGCGACGGCGGCGCCGCCTCTCCTTCTGCGACGTTGGCGACGACGACCCACGGCTTGATCGTTAGCGGTCCGTATCCCCTGAGGATCTTGAGCGCGGCCTCGTCGAACGGCTCGTCGCGGAGCGGTCGCTCGGCATCCAGCAGCGCGTGCGCCTTCTCGAGCGTCTCGACTTCGCCGGCGATGGTGTCTTTGCCTTTCGCTCGCTTGCGCGCCTTCTCCAGACCGCTCTCGATGTTCGCGAGGTCGGCCAGGATCAATTCGGCTTCGACCGAGGCCAGGTCGGCCTTCGGATCGGCGTCGTCGCCGAAAGCACGAACGACGATGCACAGCGCGTCGGTCTGACGGAACTCGGCGATCCCTTGGGCGGTCAGGCCCCCGGGCACATCGACGAAGCGCACCTTGGCCGCGACGACCTTCTTCGAGTTCTCGATCCCGGCGAGCACGCCCAGGCGGGGGTCGGGAACGTCGACGACCGCCTGGTTCGACCGGCCCCCGGCCCCGCCCGACCGGGTCAATGCCGTGAACAGGGTCGACTTGCCGGAATACGGAAGCCCCACGATGCCGATGTCTTTCACCGGCGCAGAGTAGCTTTCGCGCCCGTGGATACGGGACTGGCTGGAAAGAGCGTTCTCATCACCGGGGCGGCGGGCGGTATCGGGACCGGCCTGGTGCGCGCGTTCGCAGACGAGGGGGCCCGCTGCGCGATCCACTACCGCACGAGCGAGGACCGGGCCCGTGAGCTCGCCCGCGAGACCCGCGGCTTCGCCTACGGCGCGGATCTAACGGTCGAAACCGAAGTAGACGCCCTGTTCGAGCGGGCGATAGCCGATCTCGGCTCGATCGATGTGTTGATCGCGAACGCGGGATGGTGGCCGTCTGAAGACGTGCCGATCTGGGAGATGTCCTTCGATCGGTGGCGTAAGACGCTGGCGGTCGACCTCGATGCCGTCTTCCTCTGTTGTCGCGCGTTCTTGAGACACGTCGCATCGACCCACACCGGGAACATCGTGCTGATCGCCTCCACCGCGGGCATCTTCGGCGAGGCCGGCCATGCCGACTACGCGGCCGCTAAGGGGGCGCTCGTCGCCGGGTTCCTGAAGTCGCTCAAGAACGAGATCACCCGCATCGCCCCGGGTGGACGCGTCAACACGATCGCGCCCGGCTGGACGCAGACCGAGATGGCGAAGGAGCAACTGCGCGACACGGGATTTGTCGACAGGATCACGCGCACGATGCCCCTGAACAAGGTCGGTACTCCCGAAGACGTCGCCCGGGTCGCGGTTGCGCTCGCTTCCGACGAGATCTCCGGACACGTGACGGGAGAAGTGATAACCGTCGCCGGCGGGATGGAAGGCCGCGTCCTTCGGGACCCCTAGAGGATGCGCGCGCCGAGGGCGCTGGCGGCCAGCTCCACCGCCAAGGCGCCGGTCTCGTCGGCATGATCGAGGATCGGGTTCACCTCGACGATCTCCAACGATGTGAGCAGTTCGGACTCCGCAACGATCTCCATCGCAAGGTGCGCCTCGCGGTACGAAAGGCCTCCTCGCACCGGGGTTCCGACGCCCGGAGCGATCTCGGGATCGCACACATCGACGTCCAGCGACAGGTGGACGAACGACGCGCCTTCGACGACGGCGATCGCGTCCTTCATCACGTCCGGCATCCCGCGCCGGTCGATATCGGCCATCGTGAAGACGGCGAGGTCGAGTTCCCTCACCAACTCCTTCTCGCCGGGATCGAGCGATCTGATGCCGACCAGAGCCACGTGACTCGCCTCGACCCACGGAGGCCCCGAGAACCCCTCGATCCCGAACCCGCAACGCCCCAAGGCGGTCGCCAGCGGCATCCCGTGGACGTTTCCGGTGGGGGACGTCTCGGGACGGTTCAGGTCTCCGTGAGCGTCGATCCACAGGACCCCGCCGGGACCGTGCGCCGCCGCCAACCCGGCCAGCGTGCCCATCGCTATCGAGTGGTCTCCTCCCAGCACCAGAGGCATCTGCTCGCTGCGCGCGATGTCCGCAACCCTCGCCGCGATCTGTGCGCACGTCGCGAGGATGGCCGGGAGGTAACGCGCGTGTTCGTTGCTCTCGGCTGCAACCTCCGGGATCTCGGCAAGGACGTTGCCGCGATCGACGACATCGAGGCCGAGGCTCTCGAGCCGTTCGGCCAGTCCCGCGTAGCGGATCGCACTCGGGCCCATGTCCACGCCTCGACGGGTCGTTCCCAGATCGAGGGCCGCACCCAGCACGGCCACCTGCTTCATCGGATCCATGGAACGATCGTGTCATGGATCGTGACTCGAGGGTTGCCGTCGTAACGGGAGTTTCCGTGGGGATCGGCGCGGCGACGGCGCGTCGTCTGTCGACGGAAGGCTTCGATGTCGTACTCGGCGCGCGCCGTGTCGACATGGTGCGCGAGGTCGCCGACGAGATCGGCGGGCGCGGGCTCGCGCTGGACGTCCGGGATCCGAGATCCATCGAGAGCTTCGCCGCTGAGATCGAGAAGGTGGACGTTCTCGTCAACAACGCAGGTCTGGCGAAGGGGCTCAGTCCTCTCGCGGAGATCTCCGACGAAGAGCTCACGACGATGTGGGAGACGAACGTCGCGGGTCTGGTGCGCGTCACGCGCGCTCTGCTGCCGAAGATCGAGCGATCCACGAACGGGCACATCGTCAACCTGGGCTCGATCGCGTCGTTCGAGGTGTACCAGGGCGGCGGCGGCTACACGGCCTCGAAACACGCCGTAACCGCGCTCTCACGCACGTTGAGACTGGAACTGCTGGGGAAACCGATCCGAGTCACGCAGATCGATCCGGGACTGGTCGAGACCGAGTTCTCGATGGTGCGCTTCTCGGGCGATGCCGACAAGGCGAAGTCGACGTACAAGGGCCTCACCCCGTTGACGGCGGACGACATCGCCGACTGCATCGCGTGGGCGGTCACCCGGCCCCCTCACGTCGACATCGACGAGATCGTCGTCCGACCCGTAGCGCAGGCGAGCGTCGACCATGTCGACCGCTCGTCGCGGCTCTAGCCCGTCGGTTCCTGCTCCGCGTCGCGCGGGGGGATCAGTACCGATAGGTAGGACGCGGCGACGAGCACGACCAGGATCACTCCGAGCGATGCCCAGATCGGAATGTCGACGTGGAAGTCCGTGAAGGGGATGCCCGCTTCCAACAGCATCTTGACCCCGACGAAACCGAGGATCACGGCCAGGCCGTACTTCAGCAGGTGGAAGCGATCCATGATGTCGGCGAGCAGGAAATAGAGCGCCCGTAACCCGAGGATCGCGAACACGTTCGAGGTGAGAACGATGAACGGACGCGTCGTGATCCCGAAGATCGCGGGGATCGAATCGACGGCGAACACGATGTCGGTGATCTCGATGAACAGAAGGACGATGAGAAGCGGAGTGGCGAGCCGCTTCCCCTCGCGGATGACGAAGAACCGTTGGCCCTCGTAGTCCTTCGTCGTGCGGAGGTGCTTCTGCAAGAAGGCGAGCACCTTGTTGTGCTCCGGATCGACCTCGTCGGAACCCAGTGCCAGTCGGAACGCGGTTATCACTAGGAAGATCCCGAACACGTAGATCACCCAGTGGAACGTATTGATCAATGCGACCCCGACCGCGATGAACAGACCACGGAACACGAGTGCACCGAGGATGCCGTAGAAGAGCACCTGATGCTGGTACATGAACGGCACCCGGAAGTAACTGAAGATGAGGACGAAGACGAACATGTTGTCGACGGACAACGAGTACTCGATCAGGTATCCGGCGAAGTACTCGGCCGAGATATGGGGGCCTTTCGCCCACCAGACGATTCCCCCGAAAGCGACCGCGAGGAGAACCCAGATCGCGACCCACGTTGCCGACTCGCGAACGGTGGGATCGTGACCCTCGGCATGGAACAACTTGAGGTCGACGAGGAGCATCGCGATAACGAACGCGATGAACGCCACGTACATGTACCAGGGAACCAACGACGCCTCCGGATCGATGGGACACCGATCGCCTGCCGCTTACCGCTGCATCGGGGCCAAGGATAGTGGGGGCTTCCCACAACGTGGTGGCGCGGCGCACCGAGATCGCCGGGCTCTCGCTGGGATCGTTCTCGGCCTTGTGCTTCGGGACGCTGGCGATCTCCGCCAAGTTCGCTTACGACGACGGTGCAGGACCGCTCCCGTTGCTCGCGGTCCGATTCACGATCGCGTCCGTCTTGCTGGTGGGATTCCATCTCGTAACGGGGAGACGCCTCTGGATCGGGCGGAACAACGTCGTGAAACTCGTCGTGATGGGAGCCTTCGGGTACGGGCTCGAGGCGTCGCTGTTCTTCGCGGCCTTGGAGCGTGCCCCTGCAGGCATCGTCGGGCTCGTTTTCTACAGCTACCCGATGTGGACCGCGATCATCGGCTTCGCCACGAAGGTGGAACCGTTTCGCTTCCGAACGGTTGCGGCACTCGCGATGGGCACGCTCGGCGTCGCCCTCGTGTTCTCACTCCCTCATGCCTCGCTCAGCGGGCCGCTGCTGGCACTGACTGCGGCGGTTGCCGTCGCGATCTATTTCGTCGTGATCCAGGTGGTGTTGGCGAACGTCGACCCATCGGCCGCGGCACTGTGGACCACGGTCGGGGCGGCGGCGGGAACCTGGGTCGCTCAAGCCGTGGCTCGACAACCGTTGCCGCCGGCGGCCCTCACCCCGGCACTTGCTCTGGGGATCGCCTCGGCGGTCGCCTTCGTCGCTCTCTATGCCGCGATCGTAAGGATCGGATCGGCACGCGCTGCGGTCGCCGCCATGTTGGAGCCGGTCACGACACTCGTCCTCGCGGCCATCTTCCTCAACGAGACCATCACCGGCCGCGTCGTTGTGGGGGCCGCGCTGGTCGTTGCCGCGCTGCCCGTACTCGCTAGTACCAAGAAGACCTCGGTGCCGGCTGCGGACTCGGCGTGAATCTCAGAGCATCGTCCGCAGTTGCTTGCGGTCGATCTTGAACACCGGAGTCAGTGGCACCTGATCGACGATCCTCACCTCGCGCGGGTACTTGTACTTCCCGAGCTTCCCGCGCGCGAACTCGACCAGCTCGTCTGAGGTTGGAGCCTCCTGGCCTGGATCGAGTTGAACGAAAGCGACGACTTCTTCTCCTTTGACCGTGTCAGGCTTGCCCACGACCCCCGCCACGGCAACCGCGGGGTGTTCGAGCAACACGTCCTCGACGTCGCGTGGATAGACGTTGAAGCCGCCGCGGATGATGAGGTCCTTCTTCCGGTCGAGGATCCAGATGTAGCCGTCTTCGTCGATCTTCCCGATATCGCCGGAGTAGAACCAACCATCCTTGATCGATTCGTCCGTCGCTTCGTCGGAGCGCCAATAGCCGAGCATGATCATCGGCGACCGGCAGATGATCTCGCCGGCCTCGCCGCGTGGGAGGTCGTTGCCGTCCTCGTCGACGATCCGGACCTCGCTCCCCGGCACGGGTTTCCCAACCGAACCCAATCGGCGTTGTCCCGGCGGATTCGTCGAGACGAGGGCCGTCGTCTCGGTCAACCCGTATCCCTCGCGTATCTCGACACTCGGCACGCGACGCTCGAATTCGGCGACTACGTCGGCCGCCAGTGGGGACGCACCCGACACGAGATGTTGCAGCGACGAAAGGTCGTAGTTCTCGAGGGGCAACGTCAACATCATCTGCAGCATCGACGGCACCACCGCGCCGCTCTGGATCTGATGTTCCTGAACGAGTTCGAGGAAGTTGGGTCCGTCGAACCATCGCTGCAGGAATCCCTGACCGCGCTCGACCGCGTGGATGCTTGCAGCCGTAACCAGCAAACCGTAGGAATGTGACAGCGGCAGCGGAACGATGGTCTTCGTGATGCCGGGGATGTAGCTGACCTCGTGACCCGCCTTGCCCGCGTAGTACAGGTTCTCGTGCGAGATCATCACGCCCTTGGCGCGTCCGGTCGTTCCACCGGTGAACATCAACGCAGCGAGATCGGAGTCGTCGCGATCGACGATCGATGCGGGCTCGGCAGTCAGCAACGACTCGAACCCGATCACGCCGTCTTCCTCGTCGCCGAGAGAGATCGTCCACTTCAGGGTCTCGACGCCCTCGGACGCGGCGCGCACGGTCGGGAGCCATTCCGGTGAGACGATCACGGCCCGTGCCTCGGAGCTCACGAGGATGTGGCGCAGGTCTTCGGGAGATAGCAGGAAGATCGCGGGTGTGATCGCGGCTCCCGCGCGCCACAGCGCGGTGTACGCGACGCCCACGTCGGGGGTGTTCGAGGTCATCACGACGACGCGGTCCCCGGGTTCGATGCCGAGCTCGATCAGGCCCCCGGCGAGACGCATCGAGCGGTCCCTCAGCTCACCGGATCGGTACCACTTCCCCTCGAAGAAGAGGGACTCGTAGTCGCCGTGACGCTCGAAGGCCTGCTCCGACAGCCGCGCCAGATTGTGCTCCCCAACCCCCATGTCATCCCTCCAGGATCGACTCGATCTGTTCCAGGACTTCGGTGGATAGCTCGACGTCTCCTCCCCCGGCGTTGTCGCGCACGTG
>DASSMG010000305.1:0-2055 GCA_035688995.1 Actinomycetota bacterium | reverse complement strand
ACGGCCGAACGCGTGTGGGATTCCGTCATCGACCTGCAGCTGATCTCGACCTTCGTCGACGTCTACATGAAGCTGTTCAAGGCGTGGAAGCCGACGATCGCAGCGGTCCAGGGGTGGTGCATCGCCGGCGGCACGGATCTGGTCCTCTGCGCCGACATGATCGTTGCAGGGGAGGGCGCATCGTTCGGCTATCCACCGTCGCGGGTGTGGGGCGTACCCACTACGGCGATGTGGGTCTACCGGCTCGGCCTCGAGCGCGCCAAGCGATACCTGCTGACCGGCGACGAGATCAAGGCACCCGAGGCTGCACGGATCGGCTTGATCCTCGAAGCGGTGCCGGACGACGAGTTGCAAGAACGCTCGATGGCCCTTGCTCGCCGCATCGCCCGGCTCCCGACGAACCAGTTGGTGATGCTCAAACTCCTGTGTAACCAGACGGTCGAGAACATGGGGCTCGCGTCCTCGCGCATGCTCGGATCCCTGTTCGACGGGATCGCACGCCACACGCAGGAGGGACTCGACTTCGTGTCGCGGGCTCAGGACATAGGGATCCGAGAAGCCGTCAGGGAGCGAGACGATCCGTTCGGGGACTACGGGTCTCGACCCAAGCCCGAGTAGGAGCGCTACAGGTAGCGGCCCATCCCGCCGGCGACGTCGAGGCTTGCGCCGGTGATGTAGCTCGCCCGTTCGCTCGCCAGGAATGCCACCGCGGCGGCCACCTCCTCGGGGCGACCGAAGCGTCCGAGCGGAACCTCGTCCGCCGCCATCCGGTTGAAGAACTCCTCGGGGGCCAGATCGGGAGCGCGTTTCGCTCGGATGTTCTCCCATTGCGGAGTCTCGACGAACCCGACGTTCACGGCATTGACGAGGATGTTGTCTTTGGCCAGCTCCAGAGACAAAGTCTTGGTGAACGCAAGACACGCCGCTCGGTCCGTGGACGTGGCGAAGAATTTCGGATCGGGTGATTTCGCCTGCACCGCGTTGATGTTGATGATTCGACCCCCACCTCGAGCTCGCATGTGCGGCAGGGCCTCGCGGGAGCAACGGATCATCGAGAACAACTTCACGTCGAGGTCGTCTTTCCAGTCCTCGTCCGTCAGGGTCTCGAACGTGCCGGGATGAGCGCGACCGGCGTTGTTGACGAGGATGTCGATCCCTCCAAGGGCTGCCGCAGCGCGTTCCATGAACGTCTCTACCTGCTTGGGGTCGGTGACGTCGGCGGCTTCTGCGAAGACCGTGACGCCGTGCTCATCCAGCTCCTTGGCGGCGCGGGCGACCTCGTCCGGATTGCGGGCGCAGATCGCGACGGCGCAACCGGCTCGTGCCAGCTCGTCGGCGATGGCGCGTCCGAGTCCCTTCGATCCTCCCGTCACGATCGCTTTGCGACCAGTCAGTCCGAGATCCATGTTCAGTCCTTGGCCGGGTCGATCCCCATGGCTTCCAGGAGACCGCGGCGTGGCGGGTGGAAGGCGTCCACTTCGAGACAGGTGCTGTCGTAGGTCCGCGCCCCGTGCGGAACGTTGGGCGGGATCACCACGGAGTCGCCACGTCGGAGGATGCGTTTTTCACCCGCAACCTCGAACTCGAACTCACCGTCGATAACGAACGTGATCTGTTCCTCTTCGTGCCAGTGGATCGGAGCCACCGTGTTGGGCTCGAACGCGACGAAGTTGACCATGAGCCGATCGCCCAGCACGGGCTGGAAGTTCAGCCCCGGCACCATCTCGATGCGTTCGATGTCCTTCCACGTAACCCAGTTGCCCGCGCCCTCGGTTTGCGAGTCCTGGTTCGTTGCGAAGTAGCGGGTGCTGTCGGGCATTCGGTCCTCCTCGATGACGACGCGCGTGGGCTGAATGTAGCGTGCGAATGTCGCGCCGGCGTCATGTCTAAGGAGGTCTGGGTGACCGATCGGGCTCAACACGTGGTGCTCTTCAAGTTCGCCGAACCGCTGTCGGAGGCGGAGGAGGAAGACATGTACGAGCGGGTCAAGCGATGACCGGAAACGATCGAGGGTTTCACGGGCTTGAGGTTCGGCAAGGACGTGAGCGGCCGTTC
>DASSMG010000304.1:0-5822 GCA_035688995.1 Actinomycetota bacterium | reverse complement strand
ACCCCGCCGGCATGGTGCGCTACGGCTCGACCGCCCGAATGCCACTGGCCGTTGCCGTTATGACGATCCGGGAAACCGTCCTGGCCTTCGAAGACTCGGGAAAGAGCCCCACTCGAACGAAGCAGATGCGGTTGTCGTCCGACAACTGCACCACTAGAAGGAGACGTGACGATCAGACATGCGGCAACGAGCGCTCCCACGAGCGCTATGGCCGTTCCGCGAAACAGGCCGGTCATGGCCTCACCCCCTCGCATTCGCGCCACAAGATTCCTCAGCCGGGGGGCGAAACCCTCCCCGTGGAGGCGTATTGCCAGCAGATTCTGGGTGGCCGCGTCGGCCCGTGGGACCCGCCGCTCATGTCAGAGCTTCACACCCACGAGATGCCCGATGATCGTCTCGGACTTCTCGCATCCCTTGGTGCCCGCGCAGAGGTCGACGTCGACCGACCAAACGTGTCCGTGACGGTCCACGACGACGTCCTGGAAGTCGCCCCAACCACAGCGGATCGGATCCGGACCACAACGTCCCACCCACAGTGGGTCGTTGGGATCGTTGACGGTCGTTGTGTAGAGGACCGGGTCCGACGCGAGCGGATCGGTCGCGACGGTCAGGTAGGCGTTCCACTCCTCCTTGTCCCAACCGCCGGTCGCCTCGGTGCCGTTCCACGGTGAGTTCTCGCTCCCCAAGTAGCGAACGACGATGCCGCCTTCGGGACCGATGGCCATCCCCGGCAAGAGCGCCTCTTTCAATCCCGGTGGACCGATCGCGACCGGCTTGCCCCACGTCTTGCCACCGTCGCGCGATGCGACGAGGTACGGCAGTCGGTCGGCTGCGACCCACGCGTAGTAGACGTTGCCGTTCCGGTCCGCGACCACTGCACTCTCGTGGCTGAACAGCGCCGAGTCATTCTCCCCGTCGAGTGCTCCGCAACAGGGCATCCCCAGATCCGACACCTGTACCCGGGACCAGGTGAGGCCTTCGTCGTGGCTTATGGCGAGCCACGGCTGTCCGCACCACCCGCGCGGCAGATAAACGGTTCCGTCATCCCCGACGAACCCATGCGCGTTCAGACCGTTGCACAGACCCGGCACGTCGTAGTCGCCGCTCTGCGTCGGGTCGTCGTAGTACGCGGGCTCACCCGTCGGGACGAACGTGACGCCACCATCCATCGACTTCGAGCAGGCCGATGTCGTCGACGAGGCGCTGATGCCGCCACTGATCGAACACAGGTACACGATGTCGGGATATTGCTGCGGCTGGTCCCCATCCTTGGGAGCGGGGCCCGCGAACAGGGTCTGATGGTCGTTGTTGTAGCTGCAACCGGCCGGCGGGCTGGTGGTCCACGATTTCCCCTCGTCGTCGCTGAACGAGACGAGGTGACATGGGGGCACGTAGTCGTTCGCAACGATGCGGTCGGTTCGGTCGTCGACGAACATGTACGGGTCCGCGGTGAAACTGTGGCCGTCGAACACGGCCTTCCACGTCTTCCCGCCGTCCGTCGAGCGCACGATCAGGCCGCCCCCGCCATCCGACGTGGCATTGAAGTAAACGTTCCCGGACCCCGTGACACCCATCGTGGGCTCCCACGACGAGAACCCGGTCCGGAAGAGGCGGGCATCGGGAGCACCCAGAGTCCGCGAGCGGAGGACGGGTCCGCCCGAGTGGTACGCGACCGCGCGCGGCCCGGAACCAAGTTGGCCGGTCGGATCAGGCGTCACCCCGCGATGTTGGGGGTGGGTACGGCCGAACATCGGAGGCATCTCCGCCACGGGTTCCCTCGTGATCGCCGGATCCCATGTGGTCCTCGACCATGCGGTCAGCCCCATGACCAGAACCAGCACGACGATGGCAGCGACGATCCCGGAACGTGACAACCTGCTCGTCATCGAAGCACCTCCCCCTTGAGAACTCACCAAGGTTCCGCATCCGGCGGGGAAAACCCTTTCTTCCAAGGAGGGACCGGCGAGGATCCCCGCGGGTGCTTGTATCGCTCGACCGCGTGAGCAATAGAGTCGCCGGGCATGAGCGACGACAGCGGCAAGGGCATCGAAGACAAGGCCCGGGGAGCGACGCCCGATCTGGTCGGCCCCTATCTCGCGAAGGTCCTCGACGAGGAACGCTGGCGCCAGCCGAAGGTCGAGCTCGTGTCCGGAGGCCGCTCGAACCTGACCTATGTGGTGACGGCCGAGGACGGCGCCGAAGTCATCTTGCGCCGGCCCCCGCTGGGCCACGTGCTGCCGACCGCCCACGACATGACCCGAGAGTTCACCGTCATCAGCGCGCTGCGCGACACCGACGTTCCCGTTCCCGAAGCGATCCATCTGTGCACCGACGAGGACGTCATCGGTGCGCCGTTCTACGTGATGGAGCGTCTCCGCGGGCACATCCTGCGCAGTGCCTGGCCCCCCGGCTACGCCGACACCCCCGAACGGAAAAGAGCGATCGGGGACGCGCTGGTCGACACCCTCGCCAAGATCCACGCGGTCGATTGGGCTGCGGTGGGACTCGAGGAGTTCGGCCACCCCGAAGGCTTCATGGCGCGGCAACTGCGTCGCTGGACCCAGCAGTGGGAGCGCTCGACCACCCGAGAGCTGCCGATGATGGACGAGCTGATCGCCAAGCTCGAAGAGAAACTCCCAACCTCTCCAGACCCGACGATCGTGCACGGTGACTTCCGGATCGACAACACGATCCTCGACCCCGATCAACCGGGCCGGATCCTGGGAGTGCTCGACTGGGAGATGTCGACCCTGGGTGATCCACTTGCCGACCTCGGACTGACGCTCGTCTACTGGCCGAACGAAGGCGACGTCGACGAATACAAGAAGGCGTTCGGTCAGATCACCGTGACCGAAGCCGACGGCTTCTTGTCCCGGGAAGACGTCGTTGCGCGCTATGCCGACGCGACCGGCCGCGACGTCTCGGACGTCACGTGGTACTGGTCGTTCGGTTTCTTCAAGCTCGCGGTGATCCTCGAAGGGATCCACGCGCGCTTCCTGCAGGGCAAGACCGTGGGTGAAGGTTTCGAAACGATCGGCGATCGCGTCCCGCCGCTCGTCCTGGTCGGCACGTACGTGCTCGACCGCGGCGAGGTCGGCTCGATCTAGGAGGAGACATGGATTTCGAGTTCTCGCCTCGCACCGAGGAGTACCGCCACAAGCTCCTCGAGTTCATGGACGAGCACATCTACCCGAACGAGCGCGCTTACGCCGAAGAGATGATGGCGCAGGAAGACGTGCACGAGCAGCCGCCGATGATGCAGCAGTTGCAGAAGGAGGCCCGCTCGCGCGGGCTATGGAACCTGTTCCTGCCGGACAACCGCTACGGGCCGGGACTATCGAACCTCGAGTACGCCCCGCTCGCCGAGATCATGGGTCGCAGCCCGATCGCATCGGAAGCAACTAACTGCGCGGCGCCGGACACCGGCAACATGGAGATCCTCGCCGAGTTCGGCACCGACGAGCAGAAGAAGCAGTGGCTCGAACCGTTGCTCGAGGCCGAGATCCGTTCGTGCTTCGGGATGACCGAGCCCGAGGTCGCCAGTTCCGACCCCACGAACCTTCGCTCGACGATCACGCGCGACGGAGACGAGTACGTGGTCAACGGACACAAGTGGTGGACGTCCGGCGCGGCCGACCCCCGCTGCAAGATCTGCCTGTTCCTCGGCCTCAGCAACCCCGAGGGCGACAAGTACCTGCAGCACTCGCTCGTGTTGATCCCGATGGACACGCCGGGCGTCCAGATCGAGCGCACGCTGCCTGTGTTCGGCTACGACGCCGGCCACGGTCACTGCGAGATCCGCTTCACCGACGTACGCATCCCTGCGACGAACCTGCTCGGCCAGGAGGGCGGCGGTTTCCTGATCGGCCAGGCGCGGCTCGGACCAGGCCGGATCCATCACTGCATGCGGGCCGTCGGAATGGCGGAGCGTGCTCTCGAGCTGATGTGCAAGCGCGCCCACGAACGCACCGCGTTCGGCATCCCGCTTTCCAAGCAAGGTGTCATCCGCGATTGGATCGCCGAGGCGCGCGTTCGCATCGAGCAGACCCGCCTCCTCACGCTGAAGGCCGCCTGGATGATGGACACGGTCGGCAAGGACAAGGCGCGCGTCGAGATCTCGGCCATCAAGGTCGCCGCCGCCGAGCTCGCGACCTGGGTCATCGACCGGGCGATCCAAGTGCACGGGGGCGGGGGTGTCAGCAACGACTTCCCGCTGGCGATGATGTACGCCCACGCGCGAACGCTTCACATCGTCGACGGCGCCGACGAGGTCCACAAGATGGTGCTGGCCCGCCACGAGCTGCATCGCTGGAAGCCGAGCGACTAACTCACGGGATCAGGGGCGGACCATCACCTTGATGGCCTCACGCGAGTCCATCGCCGCGTAGCCCTCGGCGACGTCGTCCAGAGGCACCGTCAGGTCGAGGACGGGGCCCGGATCGATCGTGCCGTCGAGGACGGATCTCATCAGCTCGGGCAGGTAGGCGCGGACCGGCGCGACGCCCCCTCGCAACGCGATGTTGTGCGAGAACATGCGGCGGATCGGCGCCGCCTCGACCCCGTGCGGCACGCCGACGAAACCGATGGCGCCGCCGGGGCGCGCCATCTCCGCGGCCGAATCGAGGGCGTCCTGGTTCCCCACGCACTCCATGACCGAAGCGGCACCGCCGTCCGTCAGATCGCGAACCTCCTCGACGGCCGCGTCGCCGCTCGATCCGACGACGTCGGTCGCTCCGAACGTGGTCGCGAGCTTGAGGCGTTCC
Source organism: Actinomycetota bacterium (assembly GCA_035688995.1). GTDB lineage: Bacteria > Actinomycetota > CADDZG01 > CADDZG01 > WHSQ01 > DASSMG01. Next base: position 1,059 of record DASSMG010000304.1, on the reverse strand, counting down.
TCGTGGTGGCCGACGATGACGACCCGCTCGGCGCCGAGGCGCGCCGCGGCGAGGACCGCGCACAATCCGACGGCTCCGTCACCGACGACGACGGCGGTCGATCCCGGCCCGACTCCGGCGGCCAGCGCGGCGTGATGGCCGGTGCCCATGACGTCCGTGAGGGGAAGCAGCGACTTGAGCACGGCCTCGTCCCCGGCGATGTCGGACGGCAGCACCACGAGGGTCCCGTCCGCCAACTGCGCACGAACCGCCTCGGCCTGGCCCCCGTCGTTGTCACCGCCCCACGCGCCGCCCGCCTCGCACGAGGTCTGGAGTCCCTCGCGGCAGAACTCGCAGGTTCCGTCCGAGAACACGAACGGCGCTATGACGTGATCGCCGGGTTTGACGGAAGTGACGTCCGAGCCGACCTCCTCGACGATGCCCATCCACTCGTGACCGGTGCGCATCCCCGGCTTCCATGCCGAGGCGACGCCCCGGTAGAACCACAGGTCCGAACCACAGATGCATGCGTGGGTGACCCGAACGAGCGCGTCGGTGGGCGCCTCGATGCGCGGGTCGGGAACGTCTTCGACGCCGATCGCGCCGGGCCCGTTGTAGATCGCCGCCTTCATGTCACCGACCATAAAGGGGTTCGACTAGCCTCGTGACATGACGGGCCCCGACGTGATCGCCGCGCTGGAGAAGCAAACCGACGACATGGTCGGCGACCTCGAAGCGCTCGTCGAGGCCGAGTCCCCCTCCACCGACGTCGCTTCCTTGCGCGTGTGCGCGGATGTCATCGAGAGCATCGGACAACGTCTGATCGGTGCGCCCGAGTTGCTCGAGGTCGGCGATCGCACCCACGTCCGCTGGCGCGGGCGCGATCCGAAGGTGCTCGTGCTCGGTCACTTCGACACCGTGTGGCCGCTCGGAACGATCGCGAGGTGGGGGTTCGACGTCTCGGACGGACGCGCGACCGGCCCCGGCATCTTCGACATGAAAGCCGGGATCATCCAGGGCATCTACGGGCTGGCGCAGCTCTCGTCTCTCTCCGGGGTCGAGATCCTGTTCACCGGCGAC
>DASSMG010000303.1:0-4678 GCA_035688995.1 Actinomycetota bacterium | reverse complement strand
GAACCGCACGTAGCCATCGGCATCGGGGCCGAAGCCGATGCCTGGTGACACCGCCACCTTCGCCTCGGTCACCAGGAACTTGGCGAACTCGAGCGACCCCATGGCGCGGAACTCCTCCGGGATGGGGGCCCACGCGAACATCGTCGCCGGTGGTCGTTCGATAGGCCAACCCGCACGTTCGAGTGAATCGCACAGCACGTCGCGCCGCCCCCGGTAGATCTCCCGGATCTGCTTCGGGACGTGTGGGCATTCGTTGAGAGCGATGATGCCCGCGATCTGGATCGGCTGGAACACGCCGTAGTCGAGGTAGCTCTTGAGCTTCGTAAGCGCGCCGATCATCTCGCTGTTCCCGACCCCGAACGCCAGCCGCCACCCCGCCATCGAGTAGCTCTTGCTCATCGAGAAGAACTCGACACCCACATCTCTCGCACCGGGGACCTGAAGCAACGACGGAGCACGCTCCTCGTCGAACACCAGGTCGGCGTAGGCGAGGTCGTGGATGATCATCACTCCCCGCGACTTGGCGAAATCGACGAGTTGCTCGAAGAAACCGAGATCGACAACCGCCGTCGTCGGATTGTGTGGGAACGAGCACAGCACGACACGCGGCTTCGGTTCGGATCGCTCGTACGCATGGACGAGATCGGCGAAGAAGTCCGAACCCAGCGTCAACGGCACGCTCGTCACGTTCGCGCCGGCGAGGATCATGGCGTAGGTGTGGATCGGGTAGGTGGGCTCCGGAACGAGGACCGAGTCGCCCGGTTCGAGCAGCACCCACGCGAGGTGAGACAACCCCTCCTTCGCACCGATCGTGGCGACGGCCTCGGTGTCGGGATCGAGCGTCACCCCCCAGCCGCGCTCGTAGAGATCGCAGATCGCGCGCCGGAGTTTCGGGATGCCCTTCGATGCCGAGTATCTGTGGTTGCGGGGGTTCTCGGCGGCCTCTTTGAGTTTGTCGACGACCGCGTCGGGCGTCGGGATGTCGGGGTTGCCCATCCCCAGGTCGATGATGTCCTCGCCCGAGCGCCGCGCCTCGGTCTTCAGATCGTTGACGATCGAGAAGACGTACGGCGGGAACCGTTCGATACGCCTGAATTCCATGCGCCTCAAGGTAGCAGGGCTAGTCGTTCGGGTCGTCCAAGTCGGCGGTGTGGCCGTCCCAGCGATGGAAGTTCGAGAGCTTCAAATGACCGTCGTTGAGCACGGCATCGAGACACACGACCTCCCCATTGCCGACCCCACGGATGCGCGATGAGCGGAAGTCGTCGTAGCCGAGGGCCTCGGCGCTCATCCACCGGATCGTGCCACCGTGACTCACGATCACCACGTGCTCGTCGGGGTGCTTGGCGACGACATCGGTCAGCGCGGCCAGTGCGCGGGCGCGCACCTGTTGTGGCGACTCGCCGCCGGGCCGCGCGTTGTAGTGGCGTGCCGGCCCCCATTTTTCGGGCCACCGCTTGCGGATCTCGTCGACCGTGAGCCCGGTCCACTCGCCCTGATCGATCTCGCGGAAACGCGGCTCGATGATGAGGTCGAGCCCATGCGTCTTTGCGATGGCCACCGCGGTGTCGTATGCCCTGCTGAGATCGCTCGTGTAAACCGCATCGACGTGGACCCGCGACAGCTCTTCGGACGCATGTAGGGCTTGGAGGCGGCCCTCGTGATTCAGGGGGACGTCGGCAGTCCCCTGGGCACGCTTGTTGATGTTCCAATCCGTCGCGCCGTGGCGGACGAGATAGATCGTCGTCACCGCTCCCCCTTGAGCGCCTGAAGCAACCGTCCTATCGAGCTTCCCAGGTTGTACCGCTCCCCCAACTCCTTCAGCTCGTCCTCGTCCGGAGGATGGGGTTCGGTCGCTTCGATGGCCGCGTCGTACCGCAAACCCACCACCGTTCTCATCTTGTCGAGGTAGTCGCGCGAGGCCTCGAACAGGTCGCGCTGCTTGGGCGAGAGATCGTCGAGGTGCGAGTAGATGCCGTCGATCGAACCGAAGGTCTTCAGCAACGTGACGGCGGTCTTCGGTCCGACCCCGGGCACGCCGGGCAGACCGTCGGAGCTGTCGCCTCGCAACATGGCGAACTCGGGATAGAGACGTGGAGGGATCCCGTAAGCGGCTTCGACCGCGGCCTCGTCGAACTCCTTCATCTCCTTCGTGCCCTTCACCGGGAACAACAGCCGCACCTGGGGATCGCGCACCAGACAGAGGAGGTCCCGATCCCCCGTCACTACGACCGCGCGCTCGGGATCCGGGACGGCTTGCGCCATGGCCCCGATGACGTCGTCGGCCTCGAGCCCGGCAGCCTCGGCACGGACCACTCCGGCCGCGTCGAGGACCTCGCCGATGATGTCGAACTGCGGCGGTAGCTCCGGTGGATCCTCGGCCCGCTCGGCCTTGTAGGCGGGATAGACGTCGACCCGGAACCGGGGGCGCCAATCAGCGTCGAAGACGCAGGTCACACTGTCGGGACGCCGCTGCACGATGAGCGTCGTCGTCATGTCCATGAACCCACGCACCGCGTTGATCGACTGCCCGCGCGGGTCGGTCATCGTCTTCGGCAGAGCGAAGAACGCACGGTAGACGAGGCTCGGTGCGTCGAGGAGGAACCTGGTGGCCACGCCGGGACGATAAAGGACCGCGCGGTGGGGAGTCGTCCGACGATGGGTCCGCCGGATCGTCGACTTAGCAGAACGAGCGACGTAGGATCCCGCGGCATGAGAACGCTCCGGATCGTCTCTGCAGCAGCCCTGTTCCTTGCCGTCGTTCCGCTCGCCGGAAGCGCCGCTCCGGTCGGTCGGTGCCGGTCGAGTCAGTTGTCACTGAGATACGTGAGCTCGGAAGGCGCTGCGGGCTCGACCTACTACAGGTACGTGGTCGAGAACGTCTCGGGAGAGGACTGTCATATCGGTGGGTTCTTCGACGTCAAGGTATTGAAGAACCACCACCGAGTGCCCGCCGACATCAGGCACAACAACCGGTCGCACAGGTACGACCTCCCCCCGGGAGAGAAGGTTCGCTTCGTCCTTCAGACGAGCAACACGCCGCCGGGCTGCATGAGAGCGGGTCACCTCAGGCTCACGCCCCCGGACAACACCGTCGGCTTCCGCAAGAGCGCTCACTACTTCCGGTTCTGCCAGCACGAGATAACGGTGTACGCGATCCGCCGGCATTTCTGAGATAACGGCGGTTTCGCGCGGCCCAGCGCGCCCTGAGGGGTTACTCAGTTACGAAAGTTTGGTTCGGTTCAGGCGTAGGGCGTTCAGGACCACGCTCACCGAGCTGAAGGCCATCGCCGCGGCCGCGATGATCGGGCTGAGTAGGCCCAGCGCGGCCGCCGGGATCATCACGACGTTGTAGAAGAACGCCCAGAACAGGTTCTGCTTGATGTTCGCAAGGGTCTTGCGCGCCAGCTCGATCGCGGCGGCCGCGAGGCGGGGATCGCCGCTCACGAGGGTCACGTCGGCAGCTTCGATCGCGACGTCGGCTCCGGTACCGATCGCGACACCCAGGTCGGCTTGCGCCAGGGCCGGCGCGTCGTTGATGCCGTCACCGATCATCGCCACCGACTTGCCTTCCGCCTGAAGCTTCGCGACGACCTCGACCTTGTCCTTCGGAAGGACCTCTGCGTGGACGGTGTCGATCCCGACCTCGCGTGCGATCGCCTCACCGGTAGCGCGGTTATCGCCGGTGATCAAGATCGTCTCGAGGCCGAGGTCGTGCAGCCGGGCCACCGCCGCGCGGGCCGTGGGCTTGACCGTGTCGGCAACGGCGATCACGCCGAGGGTCGCCGAATCGTCGCCGACCCAGATGACCGTCCGGCCCTGAGCCGTGAGCGACGCCGCGGCATCCTCGAGCGCCTTTGGTGCGTCGCCCACCATGAGCGAACGGCGACCCACGCGTACGGGGCGGCCCCCTACGGTCGCCGTGACACCTCGTCCCGCGTGGGAATCGAAGCCGGTCACCGGTTGGAGCTCTACGCCACGATCGCGCGCGCCGTCGACGATGGCCCGGGAGATCGGATGCTCGGAAGGATCCTCGGCCGCGGCGGCGAGACGGAGGAGCTCGTCCTCAGACAGGCCATCAGCCGCCGCGACGTCGGTGAGGGCCATCTTGCCCTCGGTGATCGTTCCGGTCTTGTCCAGCGCAACCGCGGTGATCCGGCCGGACCGCTCCAGCACCTCGCCGCCTTTGATCACGACACCGAGCGATGCCGCGCGGCCCGTTCCGACCATCACCGCGGCCGGGGTCGCGAGGCCCATCGCGCACGGGCAGGCGATGATCAGGACCGCAACCGCAGTGACGAGCGAGGGCTCGAAACCGTGACCCGTCGCAAGCCACACGCCGAACGTGCCCAACGCGATCAGGATCACGATCGGAACGAAGATCCCGGACACCCGGTCGGCAAGGTGCTCGATAGGGGCCTTGTGCGTCTGTGCGTCCTCGACGAGCTTCGCGATCTGGGCGAGGGCCGTGTCGTTACCGACGCGGGTCGCTTCGATCACTATCGAGCCCGACGTGTTGAGCGTCGCGCCGTACACGTCGTCACCGGCGCGCTTGTCTACCGGGACCGGCTCGCCGGTGAGCATGGACTCGTCGATGCTGGTGTCACCTTCGATCACCACGCCGTCGGTCGGCACCTTCTCGCCGGGCCGCACCCGGAGACGATCCCCGACCTGCACG
>DASSMG010000302.1:0-4796 GCA_035688995.1 Actinomycetota bacterium | reverse complement strand
CAACGGCGGCGAGATCACCCTGGCCTACCCCATCACCACTTCCGATCGCACGGTGGGAGCCCGCCTTGCCACGGCGACCGCGAAGGACGACGCCGATCGGCCCGCCGGCAGGGTGCGCGCCGAGTTCGAGGGTGAGGCAGGACAGTCCTTCGGTGCGTTCCTCGCCGACGGGATCGAGCTCGTCCTCACCGGCGAGGCCAACGATTACCTCGGGAAGGGCATGGGGGGCGGCCGCGTCGTCGTCCGGCCCCCGGAGAACGACGCCGGCGACCCGTCGTTGATCGGGAACACCGCGCTGTACGGAGCGACGGGCGGCCAGCTCTACGTCGCCGGACGCGCCGGCGAGCGCTTCGCGGTGCGGAACTCTGGTGCCGTTGCCGTGGTCGAAGGAGCCGGCGATCACGCGTGCGAGTACATGACGGCCGGAGCGGTCGTGATCCTGGGACCGACCGGTCGCAACCTGGGGGCCGGCATGAGCGGCGGCGAGGCCTACGTGTTCGATCCGGACCGCACGCTCGAAGAACGGCTCAACCCACAGCTGGTCGCGGCCTACGAACCGACGGAGGGGCAGCTCGAGTCGCTACGTCGCGTCGTTGCCCGTCACGCCGATGCCACCGGATCCCGCAAGGCGCACGCGATCCTCGATTCGTGGAGCGATAGCGCCCAGCACTTCCGGCGTGTGGCCCCGGTTGCCGAGGTGGCGCGGCTCGAGGCCCTCTTCGAGGGCACCGCAGTCTCCGCCGCCTAACCCCCCACCCCACCCCACCGACTTCTTGCGTTCTGACAGTCGATAACGCGCGGCACGCGCAAGAAAGTCGGTTAACGGAGGGACGGGGCTCCCTTGATCGTGCCGAGGACTCCCTCGTCGCCGACGTTGTTCGGCCCCTTCTCCGCACATGTCTGGACGCAGGCATCGACGTACGCGGCCCACGGAACGCCGTGGGAGTCGATCGAGACGTCGATGAAGTCGTAGACCGCCTTGCATCTGATCGGGCCGCACGTCCCTCGCACCATCGGGTCCTTCGGATCGTTGATCGAGGCCGTATAGAACGTCGGGTTCTTGTCGAGCGCGTTCGCGGTGACCGTCATGTAAGCGTTCCACGTGACGTCGCGGTAACTCTTCGGATCCGGTGGGTTGAGGAAGAACAGCTTGCTGAAGCACCCCACGACGTCCGGCTTGCAGTCGTCGGCCTCGGGGAACGGCTTACCCGGCGAGTTGGTGCTCCCGTAGTAGACGATCGCTACCTTCCCGGGACTACCGAGGTCGAGATGAGGCAACACCGCTTCCTTGATCCCGGGAGGACCGACCATGATCGGCTTGTCCCACGTCTTGCCCTCGTCGTGCGAGATGGCGAGGTAGGGCATGCGGTCGTGGCCCATCCAGAAGTAGTAGACGTTGCCCTTCGCGTCGGCTGCAACGCTGGCCTCGTGCTCGTAGACACCGATCTCGGTCTGCGCCATGCCGAGGTCCGAGACCTGGACGCGCTCCCAGGTCGCGCCTTCGTCGTGACTGATAGCGAGGAACGGCTGCCCGCACAGACCCTTCGGGAGGTAGACGGTTCCGTCCGGGCCGACGTAGCCGTGACCGATGGCACCGTGGCAGTACCCGGCGACGCCGAGGTCGTTCTCTTTCTGCATGTCGGTGACGAACGCGGGCTCGCCGGTGGGGACCCACGACACTCCTCCATCGAGCGACTTCAGGCACGACGCGCTGACCGAGTAGACCGTCGCCCCGGCCTGGTTGGAGCACGTGTAGACGACGTTCGGATAGCCGGCGGTCGGGCTCATCACGGGAGGACCGGCGAAAAGGTTCTGGTGATCCATCAGCGTGCAGTTGAGCGGCGTCGTCGTCCACGTCTCGCCCTTGTCGTCGGTGAAAGAGATCTCTGAACAGCCGAACAGGAAGTCGTACGTGAACGTCCGTCCCGTCGTCGGGTCCGTGTAGAGGAACGGGTCGAGGCTCTCCGGATGACGCTTGCGCCCGTTCAGTTGCGGCGAGACGTCCTTCCAGGTCCGGCCGTGATCGTCCGTCCGGTAAACGGCGGGACTGCCTTCGAGCGCCTGGAAGTAGATGCTGCCGGACTTGTCGATCCCGATCGTGGGCTCACCTGCTTCGAAGCCGGTGCGGAGCAGCCGTGCAGAGGCGCCGGTTCGGGTCGCCACCACGTGCCCCGTCGCGTCGTACGCGATCGCGGGTCCTCCCGAGTCTTGGCGCACCGGGACCCGGTCCGACGGCGCGGTCACTCCGTGCACGATCTGAGGCGCGCCCTCCTCCATGTCGAGGTTGCGCGTCGCTATCGCTCTCATGTTCACGGCGTGAACCGGGGTTACGAACGCGCTGCCGACGAGTACGGCGATCACGGACGAGACGAGGAGCCGTCGCATCGAGCCTCCCTGGAATGGATACGTGGCCCTCAGGTATTCGGGGTGACCGGTGCCCATCCCTCCCCGACGACCTGGGGGCAGACCCGGTCAGTGATCGTGAGGAGAAAGGGAGTCGTCGTGGAGGTGGCGGGCCCGGGTGAACACCTCGTCGGTCATGGCCTCGGTGAGCTTGCCGGTGAAGGTGTTCTGCTGGCTCGGGTGATAGGAGCCGAGCAACCGGTAGGGCCCAACCCGCGCCTCGGCGAGGTGGCCGAAGCGTGGCTTGGGACGGGGTCGCTCGTGACCTGCGAGGTCGATGACCCGAAGTGCGGCGTCCCAGGCGAACGAGCCCAGCGCCACGATCACGTCGACGTTCGGCAGCAGCTGAAGCTCCCGCACCAGATACGGAAGACACGTGTCCCGCTCGGCTGTCGTCGGCTTGTTCGCCGGCGGCGCACAGCGGACGGGGGCCGTCACGTACGCGTCGATCAGGCGCAATCCGTCGTCGGCGGCCACCGAGTTCGGTTGGTTCGCGAAGCCGGTGCGGAACATCGAGGCGTACAACCAGTCACCGGAGCGATCCCCGGTGAACATCCGTCCGGTGCGGTTACCGCCGTGCGCCGCTGGTGCCAGACCCACGATCAGTAACCACCCGTCGGGATCTCCGAAAGGAGGCACCGGTCTCCCCCAGTACTCCTCGCCGGCGAACGACGCGCGTTTCTCGCGCGCTACGAGCTCGCGCCATGTGACGAGGCGGGGGCAGGCCCGGCAGTCGACGATCGTTCGGACCAGATCCCCGAGAGCGCCGGGATCGTGACCGTCAGCCGACGGGATCCACCCCGACGCGCATGAGGCTGCGATCGAGCCTGGCTCGAGCCGTCTCGACGAGATCGTCCGTGGTGAACGGCAGGCCGTCGCAGGGCACCTCTCTCAAGAGATCCCAACCGACCGGTGAATCGATGAGTGCCGACCGAACCGTCTCGCCGACGGAGCGGTCGCGGTCGGTCGCGTCGGCGAGGAATCGCAACGTGAAGGCGACGTGCCGCGTCGAATCGCGCACCGCGGCCGCAAGACCGGTTCGGATCCCGCGGAGTACGGGGCCCGCGTCGCACAGCGTTATCGCCGCCTTGTGAAGCGTCAGGCCCAGGGCGTCCACGGCGACCAGATGCTCGAGCGCGAGTCCCGTCGCGAAGCTCGAGGTCGACCCGTCGAGCAGCGTCTGCGCGACATCCGGCATGAGATCTTCGACCAGACGTTTGAAGCCTTCCGAGGTTCGTTGCGGCAGGTGGGCCCACACGTCTTGGTCCTCGAATATCTCCGACGCGATCCGATCGAACAGCACCGAATGACGGGCGGAGTCGACGAGTTGGGTCGAGAGGAACACCTGCTGTTCCTCGGACGGCGCGGCATCCACGAACGGGATGAGCCATCGGGTCGCGCGATCGGCGCCGAGCCCGAACCACCCGAGCTGGGCGGTGAGGAAAGACCGCACGCCGGGGGCGAGACTCGGCCACTCGACACGGTCCTCGGTGAGATCGAGAGTGCCCGCGGCCCACTGTTCCTTCTCCCACCGGTAGTAGAGCGACCGGTAATCGCCCGGCTCACCATCGAGGAGCGCCAGCACGTCGTCGATCGGGATATCGGTCAGTTGCTTCAGTTCGGCGTCGCGGGCCGTGCCGATCGGATCCACGTCGGCAACCTATCGGTTGAACCGACCGTTGCGACCCCGCACGCAACGCGCCATACTGATCCCGTCCGCCCATTCGAGCGGACGGAAAGGAGGCGTCATGGCCCACGGAGTGTCCTTCCCGGTCTGACGCGCCCACCTCCTCGGAGAGCGACGGCGCGTCTGCCGTCATTTCGATCAGCTCACGAGGAGGAATACCTAAGTTGTCTTTCGATCTCGCGTCCATCGGATGGACGCCGACCGTCTCCGACGCGTTCGACGCGCTCGGTGACGATGCGCTCGAGCCGGCGCGCGTAACGGCTCAACACAGAGGGTCCTATGTGATCGTGGCGTCGTCGGGATACTCGCAAGCCGTCGTCCCCGGGCGAATGTCGCATCGCCTCGCCGCGGGCGAGATGCCGGCGGTCGGTGACTGGGTCGGCGTGACCCCCGGAGATCCCGCGGTGATCGCCGAGGTGCTGCCGCGCGCCACGAGGTTGTCGCGGAAAGTGGCCGGACTGGAAGCCGAGGAACAGGTCCTCGCGGCGAACGTCGATCTCGGATTCGTCGTCGCGGCGCTCGATGGAGAGCGCAACGATCGCCGCATCGAGCGTTACCTCACGCTCGTTTGGGAAGGCGGTGCGCGTCCGGTCGTGGTCGTCACGAAGATCGACCTCGATCCCCAGTGGGAGACGAAGGTCGAGGAGCTACGACGTTCGCTTGTCGGAACCGACGTTGTGGCCGTCTCCAATGAGACGGGAGACGG
>DASSMG010000301.1:0-3690 GCA_035688995.1 Actinomycetota bacterium | reverse complement strand
AATGCGAACGCTAGATAGAGGGGAAAGAGGGCAACGATCAGCGTCGCGGCGATGGAGTGCGGGATGTATCGGCGCAGGTCTGTGGGAGCCGATTCGTACGCGTGCGGTCCCGGGGCTCCCATTGGTTAGTTATCGGCGGATGGCTCTTCCGCCTTGACGAAGAGGATCGGTGACCGGATCAGGCGTTTTGTTCCAAACGTCTAAGCCCCTTCTGCATCGAGGACACGACCGGTCCGCCCCTCAGGAGCTTGATCAGACGGACCATCGCTTTGCCCTTGAAGTTCAGCCCCTCGCGATTCCACGTGAGATGGATGATGCTGCCCCCCGAACCGTCCGTCACCACCTTGGCGCGGACGTAGCTACCCGGGGCCGAGAAATTGCTCTCGGTGACCGTCCACTGCACCACGCCGGGATCGGACCAGTCGTAGTGCTCGACGGCCCACACGTCGACGCCGGGCCCTTTCGTTCCCTCCCGAACATCGGCCCAGGTGTCGCCCTGCCTGAGCACCTCGTAATGCTCCGCCGAGATGCCCGGCCACGTCTGAGGGCGGGTCTCGGAGAAATCCAGCAGCGCCGCGACCACCTTCTCGGGGGGCGCGGTGGTACGGATGTCGCGGTCGACACGAGGCATGGCTACTCCTTCGCTCGACGGGCGTCACTCGGATGCCGACGGCATCCTCGAAACGCCGGGAAGCTCCGGGGGCGGGACTCGAACCCGCAACCCTCCGGTTAACAGCCGGATGCTCTGCCAATTGAGCTACCCCGGAATGCGGCGACATGGTAAAGCCCCCACGATTGAAGCTCTACGGCAGCGGGCATTAGCATCGAAAGCCAAACCAAGCTGGGAGGTTCACATGCGAGGACGCCTAGGGTTCTTCGTCGGCCTGGGGGCCGGGTACGTGCTCGGCGCCAAGGCAGGCACGGAGCGCTACGAGCAGCTCCACCGGCTCTACGACAACCTGGTCGCATCACCCGCATTCCGCCAGGCGACGAGCAAGGCGAAGGACGCCGTCGGGACCGGGCTGGATCAGGCGAAGGACCTAGCCTCCGAGGGGGTCCAGAAGGTCAAGGACAAGCGCTCCGATGGTCAGGGCGCGAGTCTTTCGGTCGCCCCGCCGCCGGCTCACTGACCCAGGCGGACCTTCAGAGATTCGAGGCCGCGGAAGGTGACCGTCCGTCGCCACCGCGGCTGCTCCATCAGCTCGATCGATCGATGACGGCGTAGCAGCGCGCCCAGCGCGATCTGCATCTCCATCCGCGCCAGCACTGCGCCGAGGCAGAAGTGGGGCCCGGCACTGAACGCCAGGTGTTTGTTCGGGTCCCGGCCCACATCGAAACGATCGGGGTCGTCGAATTGCTTCGGATCGCGGTTCGCCGCGCCTATGACCACGACGACGATCTGACCCGGTGTCACCTTCTTGTCGGCGACCTCGACTTCCCGGAGCGCGATCCGGGCTGTGATCAACCCGGGGCCGTCGTGACGGAAGATCTCTTCGATCGCAGGCTTCAGTAGCGCGGGATCCTCGTACAGACGGCGGAGCTCGTCCGGTCGCTGCGCGAGGGCATACGTACCGTTGCCGAGCGAGTTCATCGTGGTCTCGTGACCCGCGATGAGCAACAGGATCACCGTCGAGCGCACTTCGTCGCCCGACAGCCTGTCGCCTTCGTCTTCGGCCCTGATCAGTTCGCTGATCAGGTCGGTCCCGGGATCGCGGCGGCGTTCGGCGATGAGAGCGTCCACGTACTCGACGAGCGCGATGCCGGCAGTCGCCATCTCTTGCATGTTGTCGGGCGGGATCAACGGATCGAGGACCGGCGCGAGCGCCTTCGCCCAGCCCCTGAACACCTCCCGGTCCGCGGCCGGGATACCGAGCATCTCAGCTATCACCGTTACCGGGAGCGGGTAATAGAAGCTCGCCATCAGATCGACCTCGTCACCGTCGAACCCGTCCAAAAGCTCCGTGACGAGGGCCTCGATCCGCACGCGCAGCGCCGCGATGGCACGAGGCGAGAACGCCTTGCTGACCAGACTTCGAAGGCGCGTGTGATCGGGCGGATCTACGAACAGCATCGTGTGGTCGAGCCCGCGTTCCGCGAAACTCAGTGCATCCGGCGGCGCGAACGGCAGGGCGGTTGCCTTCCGTGGGTCGACGCTGAAATCGGGGCTTCGGAGGACGGAAAGGCCGTGCTCGTAGTCGGTGACGATGTAGGCGCCGAAGGGACTGGCGTAGACGGGATCGTGGTCGCGAAGCGCGCGGCAGAGACCCCACGGATCGGCGCGGATGGCTTGGTCGTAGGGATTGAACAGCGCGGTTTCGACTGCGCCCGGAGTGGTGACGTCGACGGTCCCGCTTCCTTCTGTGGCCACCGCCTCGCCGAACGCGGTCATGTCGTCAGGAAACGGCTATTCGAGATAGTCGCGGAGCTTCTGGCTGCGCGACGGGTGCCGTAGCTTCGAAAGCGTCTTCGATTCGATCTGCCGGATGCGCTCGCGGGTGACGCCGAACTTCTTGCCGACATCCTCGAGCGTGCGCGGTTGTCCATCGACCAATCCGAAGCGGAGCCTGATGACATCCTTCTCGCGATCCGACAGCGTGTGAAGAACGCTCTCGAGCTGCTCCTGTAGCAGCTTGAAGGACGCCCGCTCGAGTGGGATCGGTGCTTCCGAATCCTCGATGAAATCGCCGAGGTGGGAGTCCTCTTCCTCGCCGACCGGCGTCTCCAACGACACGGGTTCCTGGCTGATCTTCTGGATCTCTCGCACCTTCTCCGGAGGGAGCTCCATCTGTTGCGCGATCTCGTCAGCGGTCGGCTCGCGTCCCAGGTCCTGTAGGAGCTGCCGCTGGATGCGCACCAGTTTGTTGATGGTCTCGACCATGTGGACGGGGATACGGATCGTCCGAGCCTGGTCGGCGATCGCACGGGTGATCGCCTGGCGGATCCACCACGTCGCGTACGTCGAGAACTTGTAGCCCTTCGTGTAGTCGAACTTCTCGACCGCGCGGATCAAGCCGAGGTTCCCTTCCTGGATCAGGTCCAGGAACTGCATGCCGCGGCCGACGTAACGCTTGGCGATGGAAACGACGAGACGCAGGTTCGCCTCGACGAGGTGCCTCTTGGCCGCAAGTCCGTCGCGGCGGGTCCATCGAAGCTTTGCGGTCTCGTCCGTCGAGAGCTTGTCGCCCTCTTTCGCGAGTTTCTCTTCGGCGAAGAGGCCCTGCTCGATCCGCATGGCCAGGTCGACTTCTTCCTGGGCGGTGAGCAACGCGACGCGGCCGATCTCTTTCAGATACATCCGAACGGGGTCGTTCGTCGGCGCCTTGAGCGCCATATCGACCTCGCGGCGGGCCCGAACGCGCTCCTCGTCGGCATCGGGTGCGACGCGTTCTTCCTCAGCTTCCTCTTCTTCTTCCTCCTCCTCGGCGAGGCCCTCTTCCTCGACGACGTCGACGTTGAGCTCGACGAGCCGTTGGTAGATCGCGTCGGTCTCGTCCGCGGTCAGGTCGAGGACGGAGAGCTTCTCTGCAAGGTCGGCCGCGGTGATCGATCCCTCGGCCTGCGCCGCCCGGATGATGCGCTCGACCTCGAGCTGGGCCGGCGTGGTTTCGACCGCGGTGGAGCCGCCCGGAACGGAGTCGGGAGAGGTGCTCATGCCGCGCCCTGGATGCTGCGAAGGAGGTCTCTGCGCTC
>DASSMG010000300.1:0-3919 GCA_035688995.1 Actinomycetota bacterium | reverse complement strand
GTTCGTCTTCCCCTGAGCGTTGCGGCCGTGGATCAGATTGAGCCCCGGCGCGAACGCGACCTGCTCGTGCTCGTAGTTACGGAAATCCTCCAGCCCGAGCTCCGCAACCAGCACGCGCTACCTCAGGAAAGACGAACGGGCATCAAGAGGTAAGTGAAGGCCTCGTCGTCACGTCCTCGGATGATCGCCGGCTTGAGCCCGTCCGCAACCTCGATGACGACGCGATCGGAGGTGATCGCCGACAGGCCGTCGTTGAGGAACTGGGGGTTGAAAGCGATCACGAGCGGGTCCCCGCTGTAATCGGCGTCCAGGATCTCCTGCCCTTCACCAACGTCCGGAGTGTGAGCCGAAACCTCGAGCTCCTCCCCCAACTGCAGTTTCACCGGGAGGTTGTTCTGTGCGAGCAGACCCACCCGTCGCGTGACCTCGAGCAAGGCCTCCCGGTCGATCTCGAGAGTGTTCGGATATCCCTGGGGAAGCAACTGGCGGTACTTCGGAAACTCACCTTCGATGAAGCGTGAACCGATCGTGGCTTCGTCCGAACCTTCAGTGGATCCGACCGAGAACGATGCAAGGTTGTCTTTCACGGTCGCTCGAAGCGTCGACGGCCCGGCCTGGAGAGCCCGACCCAGTTCCGAAAGCGCGCGCGAGGGCAGCACGACGTTCCGTTGGGCTCCCGTGTCGTCGGGCATCTCGAGCGTGCGGACGCCGAGCCGATAGGAATCCGTGGCTGCCAGAGTCACCTTCGATCCGTCGATCTCCCACAGAACACCGGTGAGGATCTGCCTGCTTTCGTCGGCAGAAGCCGCGCGGACGACTTGCGACAGCGCCGTCGCCAGCGCGTCCCCGTCGAGAGTGATGTCCACCGATGCTCCCTCGCTACCCCGATCCTCGATCGGGAGCGCCGGGTAGTCGTCCGGAGCCAGAGCCTTGACGCGGAATCGTCCCCGTCCCGAAGAGATCTCGACCTCGGCATCGCCGGCGGCCACCGTCACCTGTCCCGCCGACAAACTCCGGGTCATCTCACCGAACAGCCGGCCCGGCACGATCGCTTTCCCCGGTTCGTCGACGGCCGCTGCGGTCGACGTCTCCATCGTCAACTCGAGATCGGTCGCGGCGAGGCTCACGCGACCGTGTTCCCCGGCTTCGATCCGGAGACCGGACAGCACCGGCAACGTGGCCCGGTTCGAGATCGCACGAGATGCGAACTGCACGGCATTCAGCAAGTCATCTCGCTCGCAGCGGAACTTCATCCTTCTCCTCCGATCACGATCATCTGCGGTCACATCCTCTTACGCTTCGTTCTCATAGTGGTGATTCACACCACGTTTCTAAGATCCTTTATGGATCTTCCGTAATCCTTATTAAGTCTGTTGATGCTGGGGATAAGCGACATCTCCGCTGGTCACCGGCCATCTGGCTCCGGTGACGGATTGTTGATCCCTTTTCGCGGTCGCGCGCTTGCCGGAGATTCGTCGCGACCTCGGCCGGCGCTCAACAGACGTGAACAGGTCACGGACGGGCGGCTTGTTGACGGATCCGCGTCGTGAGCTCACGCACCTGCTCGAAACAACTTTCTCTTTCCTGCATCTGTTGACGGACCTTGTTGACGGCGAAGATGACTGTCGAGTGATCGCGGCCCCCGAAGCGCGCCCCGATGCGCGGCAGCGAGAGGTCGGTGAGCTCACGACAGAGATACATCGCCATCTGCCGAGCGTTCACGAGAGGCCTCGAGCGACTCGCCGAACAGATCTCTTCGGCGCTGACATCGAAATACTCCGCGGCGACCGAGACGATCAGGTCGGACGTCACACGGCCCTCGTGAAGATTGGGGAGCAGCGACTGGAGCACGTTCTGTGCCAACTCGAGGGTTACTTCCGAGCGCGTCAGAGAGGCGTACGCGGTGACGCGGATCAAAGCGCCTTCCAACTCCCGGATGTTCGTCTGGATCCGCGACGCGATGTAGTTCATGACGTCGTCGGATACCTGAAGCCGATCCGTCTCCGTTTTCTTTCGAAGGATCGCGAGTCGGGTCTCGAGGTCGGGCGGCTGGATGTCCGTGATCAGGCCCCACTCGAATCGCGTGCGCAACCTTTCCTCGAGGGTCGCGATCTTCTTGGGGGCGCGGTCGGACGTCAGAACGATCTGACTACGGGGATGAAGCGCGTTGAACGTGTGGAAGAACTCCTCCTGGAATCCTTCCTTGCCCTCGATGAACTGGATGTCGTCGATGAGGAGAAGGTCGACGGCTCGATAGCGCCGGCGTAGATCGTCGTAAGAACGATGCTGCACCGCGTAGACGAAATCGTTCAGGAACTGTTCGGTCGAGACGTAGCGGATCGAGAGTCTCGGGTGGCACTCCCCGACGTAACGCCCGATCGCGTGCAGGAGGTGGGTCTTGCCCAGCCCGGCACCTCCGTAGATGAACAAGGGGTTGTAAGAGGTTGCCGGCGCTTCGGATACCGCGAGGGCGGCAGCGTGCGCGAACCGGTTGGACGAACCGATGACGAACGAGTCGAAGGTGTATTTCGGGTGGAACTCGAGGGGCTGGCCCAGTGCGGGGAGCGGCCCCGGGTCGGGTGGAGGAGGAGACGGCGCGGCCTCGGCCTCGGCTCCGGCGGACAGTGCATCGTCTACGACCAGGGCGACGGAGAGAGCTCGCCCCGCGGTGGCCGAGAGAGCCGCCCGCACGTCATCGACATGCCGGGACTGGATCCAGTCCCGGACGAACGGGCTCGGCACCCCGAGTACGAACGTGTCGCCGCTGAACGCCCGAGGAGCTGATTGGGCGAACCAGGCGGTGTAGTTACCGTCCGAGATCCGTTCGCGGAGCCCTGGTTCGGCCCGCGACCAGAGATCGGCGGCATCGTCCGGTACATCTTCGACAACGACGCCCGGGTCGCTGTCGATCACCCGCGATGGGGCTGACGGCTGCATCGTGGCTCCCCCTTTAGTTATCCACAACCAGGTCCGAAACGGGCCCGGGCGGTCGGCGCCTTCGATGGCGTCGACCAACGGCCGATGGAACTGGGATACGGGGGATGACCAGGGGATCTGCGGTCGCTCAACAAGTTAATCCACAGCTGTGAAGAAACTTCGCGGCCGAAGGCCCTGCGCATCACCGGTGGTCCGGGGGGAAGTCCGCGCTGATCCCTTCTCGCTCGACCGAGACCGAGCCGAGCCATCGTGCTCGTGATTGAAATCGAGAGTCAAGAGGAAATGCGCGAGGAGATTCGCGGCCTGCGGATGCCCTGCTCACGCCTACAGAAATCGAGCGCGGCTATACTCGCCCGACCCCCAGCCACCACGATGGATTTCGCGATGTGGAAAAGTGCCCGGGCCGAGTAGGGGGTTCGGTCTTCGGGTCTACGAGGACTTCCGTGACCAAGCGAACGTTCCAACCGAACACGCGCCGTCGTAAGCGCAAGCACGGCTTCCGCGCGCGGATGAAGACGAGGGCCGGGCGCGCCATCCTGAAGGCGCGCCGCACCAAGGGCCGCTCGCGCATCTCCGCGTAAGCCCCGTGCCGCTGCACCGCTTGTCGAGTAGCGCTGATCTCCGTCGTGTCCACGCGTCGGGCCGCCGCGCGCGTCGCAACGGCGTGGTCGTGACCTGCGCCCCTCGCCCCGATGGGGGCCCCGCCCGGGTCGGGCTGTCGGTGCGGCGAACCGCGGGTGGTGCGGTGCAACGGAACCGGATCAAACGACGCCTCCGTGCCGCCGCCTCGTCCTGCGAGCTTCCGCCCGGTGCCGATTTCGTCATCTCGGGCGACGCCTCGGTCGCCACGGCCGCTTTCGATCGCCTGGTGAGTGCCGTGGCCGAAGCGGCCGCCGAAGTGGGAGGTGCCGGATGAGCCCGCTGGCGTGGCTGCTGAGCGCCGTTATCCGGGTCTACCGGGCCCTTATCTCCCCTTTGCTGG
>DASSMG010000299.1:0-2742 GCA_035688995.1 Actinomycetota bacterium | reverse complement strand
GGTGTCCGGTCACCGGCGAGGTGAGCGCTCGCAGACCGGCACCGGCGCGCACGCGCGCCGAGACCACGTGACGGAGCGAGGCGGACAGTGCACCGAGCACCTGGTCGAGGATCCGAGAGCGGGCAACGAGACGTCGCGTCAGTTTCTGTTGCCACAGTGCGCCGAGTGCGACCGTGTGCCCTTCGGCGCTACGCCGTCGACCTCCCGCGTCCTGCCATACGGCGATCGCCCGATGGAGCTTGTGCTCGGTCACTCGGATCTCTCTCGCCAGCACTCCCGGCTTGTAGGGCGCAGATCGATCCGGTCCGGGGAACGAGATCGCGCGGGGCGTCTCGGTCGGCGCGGGAGTGGGTGAGGGCGATGGTTCCGCCGCGACACCGGTCGAGGGACCGCTCGAGCATGCAGTTGCGACCAGCAGGAGCGCGACGACGAGTCCCTTCATCGCCACAGGCTACGAGGCGTCGGCACCTACCAGGGCCGCGGGCGCAGGTTCCTCCGTTTCCACGGCGGGATTCGACGCGGATTCCTTGCGAACGATGACGGCCACCGATGCCACGATGATCGCGGCACCGGCGACGATCGAGACCGTCAGCTGCTCGGAGAGCACGAGCCATCCGAGGAAGATCGCTATCACAGGATTCACGTAGGCGTAGGTCGCGACCTTCGACACCGGCGCGTTCTGGAGGAGCCAGACGTACGCCGTGAAGGCGAGCCAGGACCCGATCGTGATGAGGTAGACGAGCGCCAGGATCGACGACGTCGAGAACGAGCCGAAGTCGATCCCGCCGAATTCCCCGGTTGCGGCCCCCGCCACCATCCCTGCGACGCCACCGAAGAGCATCTGGATCGCGGTCGATACGAAGGGATCTTTCGGAAGGGACAACCGGCTCGAGGTGAACGTTCCGATCGCCCACGAGACCGCGGCCACCAACATCATCACGATCCCGATCGTGCGCACGCCGTCCGGACGGTCACCCGGCAGAACGAGCAAGGCAACCCCCGCGAACCCCACCGCTACTCCGACCAAGGTCCCACGCGCGATCTTGTCGCCCGTCAGTTTCCTGAAAAGGATGACCCAGAGAGGGACGGTCGCGATCAACAACGATGCGAGACCGGACGGCACCTGTTGCTCCGCCAGCATCACCATCCCGTTCCCACCCAGTAGGAGCGCGATCCCGACGAACGCGGCGGCGGCGACCTCACGGCCCGTGACCTTCATCGCCGCGGGGCCTTTACGGAACAACAGGAACAGATAGAGCACCCCGCCCGCGATGAGGAAGCGCACGCCTCCGGCCAGGAAGGGGGGCAGGGTCTGAACGGTGATCCGGATGGCCAGGTAGGTGGATCCCCAGACTATGTAGACGATCCACAGAGCGGTCCACACCAGCCACGAGGGCGCGGCAGGACGATCGGGAGAGTAGGCCATGTCGTCACGAACCGTTCGGGAACCCATGTCATTCCGAACATGCCCGCATTCCGAAGGAACTAAGGCTCGCTCCGGAGGTTCAGGTGCACGCGCGAGTGCCTCGCTTAAGTATGAAAAGGTGCGCCCATGACGCGGTTGGCCTGTGTGGCACTCGCGCTGGCGGTTGCCTGTTCCCAGGATCCTCAGATCGATAGCTCGAAACACTTCCGCGTGGTCACCGAGGCGTTCGATCCCGGCGGTCGTCTCCCCCCCAAGTACACGTGCGACGGCGACGACGTCGTGCCGTCACTCGGATGGGAAGCCCTCCCGCCCGACACGAAGTCGCTCGCCGCATCGCTCACCGACGAAGACGCGGATGGTTTCGTTCATTGGGTCGCCGTAGGCATCCCCGACGTAGGGCACTTCACGGACGGTGCCTTGCCGACGGGAGCCGTCCAGGGGTCGAACGATTTCGGGAGCGAGGGATATCGGGGGCCGTGTCCGCCACCCGGCGACGCGCCCCACCACTACGTGTTCACGTTCTACGGGCTCGATAAGCCGAGCACGTTCTTCCGCAGCAGTTTCCATGCCGGTGATCCGCTGGACGAGATGCTGGACGCGATCAGGTGCTGCGTGACCGGCACCGGAACCATCACGGCCACGTACGACCGCTAGATCAGGCTGAGCTGCTCGGTGCCGAGTTGCGCCTTCTGGCGCTCGATCTCTGCACGCCAGCGCGGCACCTTGGAACGCCGGACCCGCGGCCTGACGCCCCCGGCAGCCACGACGATGTCCCGGACCGTGCGCCGCAGCTCGTCTTGTTCGTCCTGCCCCGCGTAGGCGCTCTTGCGGTACATCGTTTGATACCGCGGCACGAGATCGGGATAGTTGTCCTCGAGCCACTCCATGTACACCTCCTTAACGCGGGGGCGGAGGTGCAACAAGATCGGCGACACGTGGGTGGCCCCGGCATCAAGGCTCGCTTCGACGACCGTCTTTATCTGATCGAGTCCGTCGCTGATCCCGGGAAGGATCGGCGCGACGAGCACACCGCAAGGAACGCCGGCTTCGTTCAGCCTGCGAACCGCTTCGAGTCGCTTGCGCGGATGTGGAGTGCCCGGCTCGGTCTTGCGCCATATCTCTTCGTCCAGCGTCGCCACCGAGTACGACGTTGCGATGTCGGACACCTGAGCCGCTTCCGTCAAGAGGTCGATGTCTCGGAGCATCAAGGTGCCGCGCGTCAGGATCGAGAAGGGATTGCGGTATTCCACGAGTGCCTCGATGACTCCGCGCGTGAGCTCGTACTTCCCTTCGCAACGTTGGTAAGGGTCGGTATT
>DASSMG010000298.1:0-2625 GCA_035688995.1 Actinomycetota bacterium | reverse complement strand
GAGAAGCTCACGCAGCACGGGGTTCGCTGCAGGCCCGCCACGACGGCGGTTTCGAGAGCGGCGCGCGGCGACACCTTCACGTAGCGCGGAAGACGCGGAGCGTCGGGAACCGTGCCGGTTACCAACCCCGATGCGATCTCTAAGGGACTGAGATCGATACCCGTCATGCCGGGGCGCGGCGCGTCAGCTCGGCGAAGCCCTCGTCGTGACACGGGGGGTCTCCATCGAGCCATGCGTGGGCACGGAAGCCTTCACTCGGTTTCGTCACGCCGATGATCACGTCTCGGTTACGGCCGTGAGCGCGGTGCCAGGTCTGCAGTACCAGGGCCTGCACGAGACACGTCGGGGTCGTGCGACGGAGGATCGCGGCAACGCCGCGGACGGCGCTATCGGGGAGACGTGGGGGCGGTTCGACCGATATCTCGTCGAGCCTGCGTACTTCGAGCTCCGATCGGACCTTGCGGGATGCCCGGAAGGTCCACCAGGCCGCACGCAGGGTGGGAACGTCAACCTTCATTCGGTCCGCTGCAGCAACCCGCGCTCTTCGAGCCCGGCCACGAACGCAGTGACGTCTCGCCGCGCATCCTCTTCGGATGCGCCGAATGCGTCGACGAGCCGCGCGACCATCGCGTCTTCGTCCGTGCCCGATCGAAGCAGTTCCCAGAGAGACGCACCGGTCCGGTTGATGCCGATGTATCGAGACGTCCGGACGTCCAGGGCGACGACTTCGCCTTCGATCTCGCGGAACTCGAGATCCTCGTCGCGGAGTTTCAACATCGCCCGAGGATAAAGCTCAGTACTCTCCGAGCGTTCCGCGTCGTCGCGCGAACCCGATAGCAAAACCGAAGGCTGCCATCCCGAGTGGAAACAGGATCGCAGTTGCGAGGAGCAACCCCGAAGCGTCGTCGGCCCAGCCTTGCCCGAGGAACAGGGCGTTCCGGACCCCGTCGAACGAGTAGCGGGTTGGAACGATCACCGTCAGCTTCTGCACCCAGTCGGGCAGTACCAAGCGCGGGAACACCGCGCCGCCGAGGAGGCCGAGAGCGAAGGTGGTGAGGATGATCAGCGAGTCACCTCGTTTGATCATCACCACCAGAGCGCACAGGAGGATCCCGACCGCTCCCAGCGCGGCACCGCTGCAGAACAACACGACGGCGAACCCGATCCAATCCGCCCCGGCCAGCGACAGACCGAGGAAAGTGCTGGCGAAGAGGATGTAGGCCGCGGCCCTCACCATCGCGAACATGAATGGGAAACCGGCTATCCCCAACGCGATCTCGGTGGACGTGATGGGCTGTCCGACGAGCGCCTCGAGGGTCCCGGTGAGCTGCTCTTCGCGAATGCGTCGCGCCAGCCCCGTAGTGGCGGCCTGGATCACCAGCGTCATCGATGCCCCGACGGCGGCGAAGGCGAAATACGAAGGAGCGCCCTGGAGGTTGGAGCTGATCGGGCCGATCGCCTGCGAGATGAAGTAGTAGACGAGCAGGTTGAGGAACCCGAACGCCGTGTCCATCACGAACGCGGTCCGATACGACCGTGCCGTGACGAAATCCCGTCGGATCAGCGCCGCTATCACCCAGGCGCGCGGCAGCCTAGGTCGGGAGGTCATAAACCCGCTCGCAACGTTCGATGTCGGCCGGAACGTGCGACGCGATCACAACGGCGCAGGCACGTCGATCGACGGCGGCCCAGATGCGTTCGACCGCGTCGGTGTCGAGGGATCGCGTCGGCTCGTCGAGCAGGAGGATGTGGGGATCTCCGAGCAGGGCCCGGGCCACGGCCAATTGCTGCAACATGCCGGTCGAGCACCGGTCGACGCGCCGGTTCAAGATCTCGGTGAGCTGCAGTTCCTGCTCGATCCCCGCGACGTCCTCCAACGCGTGACGCTTCGAAACGTGCCGTAGTCGGGCAAAGAACATCAGGTTTTCTCGCCCGGACAGACGCCGGTAGAACGATCTCTCGAGGGAGAGTGACGGGCCGACCATCTCACGCGCTTCGAATGTGCCTGCGGTGTGCCCGCCGACGCGGACGGTTCCGTGGCTCGGCGCGAGAGTGCCCGCGATGCAACGCAGGATCGTCGTCTTTCCCGAGCCGTTCGGGCCCCGCAGGGCGACCCGCTCTCCGATGTCGAGGGACAGATCGAACCGCGTGACGATCGTCCGCCCTTGGAACGAGCGAGAGAGCCCCTCGATCTCGAGCGCGACGGGACCCGAGTGCTTCGTCGTGCCGACTTCGACGTCGGTCGGTGGAGCGCCCATATCCTGTTCATACATGGATGCATCCCTACCTCGTTTGCAGAAGGTGGCGCTCACCATGGCTGCCGATCGGATCACGGCGGAGGTTGCGGAACGGTTCGAAACCGCCGGGATCTCCTATGCAGTGCTCAAGGGCCCGATATTCGCCGAGTGGCTCTTCGACCGGCCCGAAGAACGGTTCTACTCGGATTCAGACTTCCTGGTTCGACCGGACGATCTCGACGATGCCTGGCGGGTGCTCGAAGAGATGGGCTTCGCGACGTTCTGGGACGTCGAGTTCCCGGGCAAGCGGCCATGGGTCGAGAAGACCTGGATCCGGTCCTCCGACGACGCACACGTGGACGTCCACAGGAATCTGAGCGGCGTCGAG
>DASSMG010000297.1:0-2389 GCA_035688995.1 Actinomycetota bacterium | reverse complement strand
CAGCTTCACAGTCGGCGACCGCACCCCCGCGTAGAGATCTCGCTTGGTATCGCTCGGAGAGCCGGACCCCGGCGCTCGCGATCCTCGCACTCGGCGCGGCGACGCTACTGATCGTGACCGTGGGCACCCTCGTGGTCCTGGGGCTCAACGGGTACACACCGACCCGCAACCTCATCCTGGGGTTCAAGTCGAATGAGATCGACGGGATCTGCTTCCTCTCGATCGGTGCGGGTCTCGCTGCGGTGATCGGCGGCCTCGTCATATTCCGACGCATGCCGACGAAGGTGAGTCGCGAGGAAGCGATAGCCGGCGCC
Source organism: Actinomycetota bacterium (assembly GCA_035688995.1). Classification (GTDB taxonomy): domain Bacteria; phylum Actinomycetota; class CADDZG01; order CADDZG01; family WHSQ01; genus DASSMG01. The sequence continues at coordinate 2,075 of DASSMG010000297.1, read as the reverse complement.
GTCCTCGGCGGCCAGGCCGTGGTCCTAGGCCTCATGTTGCTGTGGTTTAGCGAGTCCGACGCGGTCGACAAATTCGTCACTAACTACTTCGACTTCGAGCGTCTCGCCCCCGAGTTCGGCGCGTTCGTGAACGGTGCCAAGAACACTCTCATCCTCGCCGTCACGAGCGAGTTCTTCGGTGTGATTCTTGGGCTGATCCTCTCGGTGTTCGCGGTTTCCAAACGCGCCGTCGTCCGGGCCCCCGCTCGTGCCTACATCAACTTCTTCCGCGGTACGCCATTGATCTGGCAGCTCGTCTTCATCGGGATCGCCATCCCTATCGGGCTTCAGATCAACATCCCCACCTACACCGCCGCGATCATCGCGTTCAGTCTCAACACCGGTGCCTACGCGGCGGAGGTCTTCCGCGCCGGCATCCAATCGATCGAGCGAGGGCAGCTCGAGGCCGCGCGCGGTCTGGGGATGTCGCAGCTCCAAGCGCTGAGATACGCGGTGATCCCACAGGCGGTCAGGCGCGTGATCCCTCCGCTGATGAACGAATTCGTGATCCTCGTGAAAGACACAGCGCTCGTTCTCGCCCTTGGTCTCACGGCGAGCGGGCGGGACCTGATGTCGGTGGGGAACTTCCTCCAGAACAACACCTTCAACCCGACCTTCCTCATCGGCACGATGCTCGGCTACCTCGCCATCTGCCTGCCGTCGATCCGCCTCGTGAACATCCTCGAGCGGCGCCTGCGCAGCGGTCTCGTCGGGGTCACGGCATGAGCACCGGGGACCCGGGGGAGCGTGGGTCGAAATACCTGATCCAGCTCGAGGGCATACACAAGTGGTTCGGCTCGAACCACGTCCTGAAGGGGATCGATCTCAGCATCCACCCCGGCGATGTGGTCGTCGTCATCGGGCCGTCGGGTTCGGGCAAGTCGACGCTCCTGAGGTGCATCAATCTCCTGGAAGAGCCCACCGAAGGGAAGGTCTATTTCCAGGGTCAGGACATCACCGACGTCCGGGTGAACCTGAACGAGGTGCGTACCCACATCGGCATCGTGTTCCAGGCGTTCAACCTGTTCCCGCACAAGACCGCGCTCGGCAACATTACGCTCGCGCTAGAGAAGGTTCTCGGCCTGCACGGGGACGAGTCGCGGGAGCGGGCCATCGAGCAACTCAAGAACGTGGGGCTCGAAGAGAAAGCCGATGCCTACCCGTCGCAACTGTCCGGGGGGCAGCAGCAACGCGTGGCCATCGCTCGAGCGCTCGCGATGAAGCCACAGTTGATGCTGTTCGACGAGGTCACCTCGGCACTGGACCCCGAGCTGGTGAAGGAAGTGCTCGACACGATGCAGAAGCTCGCCGACGAGGGGATGACGATGCTCGTGGTGACTCACGAGATGGGGTTCGCCCGCGAGGTCGGGAACCGGCTGCTGTTCATGGACGACGGCCGGATCATCGAGGACGGCGACCCGCGCGAGCTCATGCAGAACCCGAAAGACGAACGCTTCCGAAGCTTCCTCTCGCACGTCCTCTAACGCCGAGTGGTGACTGAGTCGCCATATATCGGCCTCAGTCACCACTCGATCGGTAGTCGCGCTTGGCTCGGGAGCGCGCGCGGCCCTCTTTCGCACGACGCCTCCATTCCCGTGCCTCGCGAGTAGCCAGTTTGCGATCGGTACGCCGGGCCAGAGCCGCGATCTCGCGCTGCTGTTTCCGGTAGGAAACCAATCGCTCGGCGGCCAACTCACCGCCGTCGAGGGCGGCGAGGACCGCGCAGCCCGGCTCGTGGTCGTGGCGGCAGTCCGAGAAGCGACACTCGACCGCCAGGCCCGCGATATCGGAGAACGTGGAGTCGACGCCGTCGTCGGCGAGCCACAGCTGGATCTCGCGCAGACCGGGGGTGTCGATGATCGCCCCTCCGCCCGGCAACGGCAGCAGCTCCCGGTGCGTCGTGGCGTGGCGGCCCTTGCCGTCCCACCTCACCTCGGTCGTTGCCATGACGTCCCGCCCGAGCAGCCGATTGATCAACGACGACTTGCCGACCCCCGAGGAGCCGAGCACGACGAGTGTGGGGGCTCCGGAGACGT
>DASSMG010000296.1:0-3279 GCA_035688995.1 Actinomycetota bacterium | reverse complement strand
GAACGGAGCGCTGAGCGCGGTGTTGACCTTCTCCGCAACGAGCAGGATCGACGCCGGGTCGGCGACGTCGGGAAGGACGATGGCGAACTCGTCGCCACCCAGGCGAGCGATCGTGTCGGTGTCGCGCAGGGTTCTCTGCAGACGGCGCGCCGTCTCCTGCAGAACCATGTCGCCATGGTGGTGACCGAGCGTGTCGTTGATCTCTTTGAATCTGTCGAGGTCCATCAACGCGATCGCGACGGTTTGACGCTCACGTTCGGCGACGCGCAAAGCTTGTTTGACGCGGTCGCGGAACAGAGCCCGGTTGGGGAGCCCGGTCAGGACGTCGTGAAGAGCCTGATGCTCGTGCTCTTCGGCGCGCTGCCGTAGCCGGCGGGACGACTTGACCATCACGACGAACAGCGCGGCGTAGAGAAGGTTCAGACCGATCAGGAGCACGATGTAGAACAAGCGGAAGTCCTGCTTGATGTCGTGTGCGACCGGCTTGTACGGCACGGCCAGCTCGAGGACCCCGATCGTGGTGTTCCCGTCGGCGGAATGCAGTGGCGTCATCAACGACAGCAGGTCCCCACCTTCATCTCGTGACGTGGTGAACGCTTGGGCGTCGCCACTGAGCGCGTCGTGGAGGTAGTGCGCGTCGTAACTCGTCTGAGCCAGCGCGCTCTGGTCGCTCGAGAAGACGATGCGCCGATCGGTGTTCCATACGTTGAAGGTCGCGCCCATCTTCCCGAGCGGGGTGTTCTCGAGAGCGTGCTGCAGGACCTGCCAGCGCGCGCTGTTCGAGGGCTCGTGCAGCTCCTTGGTCGTCAGGTCCTGTACCGGACCGACGTTGGCGACGAGTTCGGCCTGGGCGGTGGCCTCCTCGAGCGTGCGCTGATAGACGAAGCCGTTCAGGAGGTAGGACAGCAACATCCCGAACAGGACGATCGGGATCGCGCTGAAGATGGCGAACTTGCCCAGCGAGCTGAGCTTTTCGTCATCTATGGACAATCTCGCTGACAATCGCTGCCAGGCGTTACGCATCCGCCCCCGCTTCCCGGTTAGCCGACCCCCACGCCGTCCCATCGACGGTGCCGTCCCCTAGAAAGTCGGCATCGGGGAGGGTGGTCTTGAGGCGTGAGCATCGACTCAGATCGGACATTCCGGTCGCGTTTGCCCTTCGTCCCGCTCGGCCGCCCTCGGGAACCATTCCGAGCACCCCCCTCTCCGCCGAGTGGTGAACCAGTCGCCATATAGCGGCTTCATTCACCACTCGGCGAAGGGGGGGTCTCGAAACCCGGGGGTTGTTAGCGGCGGAGCGGGAGTTGGTCGAAGCCGCACTCCTCCGGCTTCTTGTCGTCACGCCAGCGGATGAACGTCGCGGCGTGACGGAACCGGTTCCCCTGAAGGAAGTCGAACGACACCTCGCAAACGAGCTCGGGCTTGAGCGGCACCCAGGTTTTCTCCTTGGCGCCGGTCCACCGGCTCGGCCCCCCGGGAGCCCGGCCCCCTCCGAACGACGTCCCTCCTTCAAGCGGCTTCAGCATCGCCAGTAGCTCGGGACGCTCCTTCGCTTTGAACGACGACGTGTGGCCGACGTAGTGGAGCGTCCCGGAATCGTCGTAGAGGCCCAGGAGCAGGGAGCCGACGCCATCGCCGCTCTTGTGAACTCGATAGGCACCGACGACGCAATCGGCCGTGCGCTTGTGCTTGATCTTGACCATCACGCGCTTGTTGGGCTCGTAGAGGAGGTCGTCCTTCTTGGCGATCACGCCGTCGAGACCGACGTTCTCGAGCAACTCGAACCAACTCGCCGCGATCGCGACATCGCCGGTCTGCGGCGTCAGCGCAACGCGCGGGGCGGGAGTCAGCGTCGATATGACGTCTTCGATCGATGGGTTGGCCGGCATCGGCTCGGCCCCCGCCAGCGCTTTCTCCAGTGCCCGACGTCGTTCCTTGAGTGGCGTGGCGCGCAGGTCGGTCGAGCCCTCGGCGAGGAGGTCGAACGCGACGAAGCTCGCGGGGATCTGCTCCGACAGCATCGCGACCCGCGACGCGGCCGGATGGATCCGAAGCTGCAACTGATCGAAGTCGAGTCCCTTCTCGTCGCACAGCACGACCTCGCCGTCGATCACGCAAGCCGGGGGAGTGACGGCCGCGATCGCCGCGGGCAGCTCGGGGAAATACCGCTCGAGCGGCTTGTTGTCGCGGCTGATGATCGATAGTTCATCGCCGTCCTTGTAGACGATCGCCCGGAACCCGTCCCACTTCGGCTCGTAGAGCCACCCGGGCCCTTCGGGGATCTGCTCCTGGAGCTTGGCGAGCATCGGAGCCAGCGGGGGCCCGAAAGGCAGCGTCATGGCCCGAGGCTAGCAACGACCGCCGTGATCACTTCCGCTCAGAGGAGGCCGCAGCGCGTTAGCGAATGTGGACAAAAAGCCTGAGGAGGGTTCCATATGCGCGCGATACGACTCCTGGTTGTGGCCCTCGTAGTGATCGCTCTGATCCCTGCTGCCGAAGCCTCGCCGAGGCGGAACCCGTGTCCCCTCAACGTCGTGCCTCGCGACCCGGGCTGGACGTCCATCGCGGCGCCCGAGTTCGGGCTCCATCCCGCGGGGGTGGGGGACCCGTCCTATTCCGGTATCCGCAACTTCGCGGTGCCTGCAGATCTTCCGAGCACCATCTTTGCCAGCTCCGACGAAGAGCTGTACCGGTCCGACGACGGAGGTTGCTCGTGGAAGCCGATCACCGTCGCCGACGCCGCAACTGCGGAAATAGGACGGATCTCCGATCTCGACGTCACTCCCGATGGGAAGACGATCTACGTCCAAGCGTGGCCGGCGAATGCCAGCGTGACCCAGCTCGTGTTCGTGAGCCGCGATGGAGGCAACACGTGGGACGACCTGTCGGCGGCGGAACCCGCGCTAGGGGCGGGCGAGGGCGAGCTGGTCATCGCACCCGGCGACCCACGCACCGTCTACGCGGTTCGAACTGCTTTGTTGGCCGGCACCGTCTCGCTGCTGCGTTCGGGGGACGCGGGCGCAACCTGGGAGTCGGTCGCCGCGCCCGGCGCTCCTCAGGTCACGCCGCAGCGCGGGAGCCTCGCGGTTAGCACTCTCGATCCCAACGAGCTGTGGGCGGCCGTCATGTTCCATGAAGGCACGCAGTGGGCAAACTTCGGTTTGGGTCATTCGACGGACGGCGGAAAGACATGGGACTTGATCCGGAACCCCCTTCAGGGCCCCGGTTCACTTCCCAGCGTTGCCGTCGGCACCGAGCCGGGCCAGCCGGCACGGATCG
>DASSMG010000295.1:0-5231 GCA_035688995.1 Actinomycetota bacterium | reverse complement strand
CTCGCGCGAGATCAACTCTTCGAGGAAGAGATCTTCGGACCGGTCCTCTCGATCATCCCCTACGACACCGAAGAGGAAGCGATCGAGATCGCCAACGACACGATCTACGGGCTTGCCGGCGGCGTGTGGGCCGGAGACGTCGAGCGTGCGAAGAAGGTCGCACGCAAGATCCGCACGGGCCAGGTCCAGATCAACGGTGGGAACTTCAACCCGCTGGCGCCGTTCGGCGGCTACAAGCAGTCGGGCAACAGTCGCGAGCTGGGGCGCTTCGGTCTTGAAGAGTTCCTCGAGGTGAAGTCGCTGCAGCTCTAGCCGCGCCTAGAAAACGACCACGGAGCGCGCGACCTCACCCGTCTTCATCGCGGCGAAGGCCTCGTTCACGTCGGGGAGCTTGATCTCGCGCGAGATCAACTCTTCGAGGAAGAGATCGCCCTTCTTGTAGAGGTCCAGCAGGCGAGGAACGTCGCGCTGCACGTTCGAGGATCCGTACCAGGATCCCGCGATCGTCTTGCCCTGGAAGACGAGACCCAGGAACGCGGGAGTGTTCAGCGTCGCGTCGTGTGGTGGAACGCCGACCAGGATCGCCTGGCCCCCGCGTCGCGTCATCTGGATCGTCTGGTCGATCGTCACCTGGTTCCCGATGACCTCGAAGGCGACGTCGGCACCGCGGCCCCCCGTCATGTTCTTCACCTTCGCGATCGGGTCGCCGTCACCCGCGTCGATCGTAGTCGTCGCCCCGAAGCGTTTCGTCATCTCGAGCTTGTTCGTGTTGAGGTCGATCGCGACGATCTCCGAGGCGCCGGCAATGCGGGCACCCTGGATGACGTTCAGGCCCACTCCCCCACAACCGACGACCGCGACGGTGTCTCCCGGCGCGATCCGTGCGGTGTTGAGGGCGGCCCCCACTCCGGTAAGAACGCCGCATCCGATCAGGGCCGCGACCCGAAGGTCGACCTCCTTGTCGATCTTGACCGCGTTGATGGCCGCGATCACGGTGGTCTCGGCGAAAGTGCCGCAGCCGCACATCTGATTGAGGTCCGCGCCGCCCGAATGCGATCGCGCGGTCCCGTCCGGCAACAGGCCCGCGACGAGTCCCATGTCCGCGCCCTGGCAGAGGTATCCCTGATCGTGTTGGCAGAAGAAGCAATCGCCACACGCGGCGACGAACGAAACGACGATGTGATCGCCGGGCGCCACGTTCGTGACCCCGTCACCGACCTCCTCGACGATCGCGGAAGCCTCGTGACCGAGGATCATCGGGACGTTCGCGAGCATCGTGCCGTTCTGCATCGAGAGATCGGAGTGGCACACGCCGGTAGCCGCGATGCGGACCTTGATCTCGCCCGGCTTGGGATCGTCGACCGTAACGTCGTCGCGATATTCGAGCGGATCGTTGACTGCCGTGAGGACGGCGGCGGAACTCATGCGGCCGAGTCTAGAAGGCGGATGCCGGCCGCTCGGCGGCCCGGTCGGTCTGCATCGCTCGATGCTACGCAGACCCCGGGCCGCCCGGGACTGGAGTTACGTGCCTTCGGTGACCTCGAAGATCTGGTCGGCCACGAGTCCGTGGGCCTCGCGGTGAACGGTGTTCGCTGCTTCGGCATCGGGGGCCTCGACGAGGCAGAAGATCTTGCCCTGGCTCTCGTCGACCCAGTACTTCAGGTAGTTGACGCCGTGCTCACCCTGCGTCTCCACGTCGGCCTGATGCGCCTTCTTCACATCGTCGAGCGTTACGCCACCCTCGATGTTGTGTACGTCCATGTACAGCGGCATGCCATCCTCCTTCGTCCCACGGTGGGCCTGAGTCACCATACGTGGGGAACGCTCCCCGTGTCCCCTGTGAACCTGAACAAAGGTCTTGCTACGCGACGAGCTCGCTGCTCCACTGACGAGACGTCCACGGAAGGGGGTACTTCATGTCCGAAGCCATCGGGACCGCGATGCGGAATGCCGTCGCCTATCTGCGAGACCACCGCGACGAAGCTCGCTATACGGACAGTCCGGCCACGGCCCGAGTCGAATCCGGTCTGAAGATGCAAGTCGAGGGTCCCGACGGAGCCGCGGTTACGACCGACATGCCGACGGGGATCGGCGGCGGGAACAGCGCCCCCTCGCCCGGATGGTTGATGCGCGCCGCCCAGGCCTCCTGCGAGGCGACCCTGATCGCACTCCGCGCCGCTTTCGAAGGCGTCGAACTCGCGAACCTCGAAGTCACCGTGGACAGCGAGTCCGACGACTACGGGATCCTGGGGATAGACGACTCCGTACCGGCGGGTCCGCTCAGCGCCCGCGTGCAGGTCAAGGTTGCAGCGGCCTCGGACACTTCGGAGGAGCAGCTGCGCTCGATCGTTCACTGGGCGCACGAGCACTGCCCGGTCTCCGATGCGATCGTGCGAGCGGTCCGCACGAGTCTGTCGGTCGAAGTCGTTTAGTCCGGGGTGATCTCGAACACGGGCGCGCGGCCCCGCTGGGTCGACCGGCACGTGAGGTAGTGCTCGTCGCTCTGCGACGTCGTGATCAGCACCCGCTGTTCTCCATGGCCCTTCGTCGCGAAGGTCGCCCGGTGGTGCCATCGATCGATCCGCTCCCAGTTCACGACGCTTACCTCGTCGATGCCGGCGAGATCGAAGTCGCGCCGCAGCTTCGACTCCGCGGCCTGCACCGCGAACGGCAGCGTCGACCAGCCCCGGAAACGTTCGAGGTCGAGCCGTCCCGCCTCGTAAGTCTCGACGACCGTCTCGGCGGACTCCGTGGTGACCCGGCCGAAATAGGCCCCGTGCGGAAGACAAACGACGTTGGCGGCGAAGCGATCACCGCCGATGTGGGAGCACTCCCAGGCGCGTTCCCCGTACGCGGCGCACAGTGCCTGGGCAACGGGGTTCCCGTTGATCGAGCAGCATTGATCGTGCCGTCCGTGGGTGCAGATGAGAAAGAGCGGATCGGCGGGCTCGCCCGGGAACCGGTCGGGATCCTGGAAGTCGGAACGATCGAGTGACATCAGTGCGTCGGCATCGGTGGAGCTCATCGAGCGCAGCCATTCGTGGCCGCGGCGAGAGCCGGCGACGAACAACCTGCGTTCGTCCTGACGACGGCGGGGCCGGCGCCGGATCAAGATGAAGCGTGCCCCCACCGTGCGGGCCCACGCCCGCAGCTCGTCGAGCAACGGGGCGGGCACCTTGTTGTCGAGCAGCGCGTCGTAGCCCCACGGCCCCGGGTCTTCGAGCAGCAGCCACCGCGACACCAGCGACGCGGTGCCGGCGAGATCCTCGGCGCGTTCCAGCGACAGCGCGGAGCAGGAGGGAACCCTCAACGGAGCTCGAGCAGCCCTTCTCGCATGAGACGAGCGACCAGCGCGCGCCGGTCTCCTTCATCGAGATGGGCGGCCAGGTCGGCGACGTCGAAGGGTTCGTCCCGTAGCACGACGTCGAGCGCCGGCCGTAGCCGCGCTCCGAAGCGGAGCTCGCGGTCGGGCAGCACGACAACCGTCTCGTCGCCGTCGTCGTAACGCAGCCACTCGACCCGCGTGACCAGCTTGTCGGGATCCGAAAGTTTCTCCGCGTCGAGCATCCGGTTGAGTTGACCTCTGAGCGAGTGATGGCGCGTCGTGAAGAACAGCCGATCGAGGCGCCGGGTCAGCTCCGCGCGGTCGACCGACGCGACCCGATCCTGGAGGTGAGCGATCACTTCGTCGGCAACCTCCCCGGCCTCCCGGGAGCGCACGGCCGGCGTTGCCGACGAGAGCTTCAGGATGTCGGTCACCTCACGGGCGATGTCGCCGGCAGTGGTCGGTAGCAATCCGATCGTCAGATGAGCCGAGGCTTCCGTGCTCGTGGTCGCGGCGTGGGCGAATCCCTTCGGGATGTAGAGACAGTCACCCGACACGAGATCGCGCTCGATAAGTGCGTCGCCCTCGCCGTCCGGATCCTCGGGCGGATGCACGATCCAGTGCTTGCGCCCGTGCAACTGCACGACGAACACGTCGTGCGAATCGACGTGGGTCGCGAATCCCTGAGCGTTCGGTGGCGTGATGTACGCGTTCACCTGAGTGCGCTGTCGCAACACGTTTTCGAGCTCGCGACACAGCTCGCGCATCTCGACCGAATAGCGATGCATGCTCTCGAGGACGATCGTGGCCCCCGATGCGAACCAGTCGAAGACGAGCGCGGGATCGGCGATGCGGATCGAATCGTCGCCGTGTCCTTTGAACCGGCGCGTGTAGGAGCGCACGGGAAGCGGCGAGCCGCCGCGCACCATCCGGAACGCGGCGGCCGGCAGCAAGGTGTCGTTGATCAGATGGTCGAAGTGGTCGAGGGAGCCGAGCGACGAGAAATCTCGCCCCGACACGGTGATCGAGGCGGTCCCGCCGTACGTCTCCGAGAGAAAGTGCGCGGGATCGCCGACGAGGCGCTCGAGCGCGCTCATGTGAAAGTTGGTTCGCCGACTCGTTACTTAAGCGGTGGTGTCGGTGCCGTCCGCGTCGCTGCTGTCGCCGTCGCTCGTGTCACCGTCGCTGCTGTCGGTTCCGTCGCCGTCGCCGTCGGTGGTGTCGGGGTCCGCCAGGCCGACCGCGGTGGTTCCCGCCTCCTCACCTTCACGCCACGTGCGCCGGATCTCCTCGTCGATGCGCGGAGTGTCCTCAGCCATGTCCCCTCCCTTGTCGCCGGACCGTTGTCGTGAACCTACAGCGGGTGCCGTCAGGTGCCGACCGGAGCCCTCGCGCCGACCACGAGATCGTCGAGCATGCGACGCGAGATCGCGGCGATGTCCTCGACCGCGGCGTCGAACGTCTGCTGGTTGGCGCGCGACGGTTTACGGAACCCGCTGATCTTCCTCACGAATTGGAGCGCGGCGGCCTCGACCTCTTCGTCGGAGACGCGGCCCTCCGGGACCCGCAGGGTCTTGATGCTTCGACACATGGGAACCTCCTATCCGGTGTTCGGCGATCCTAGGACTTGGGAGGGGGTGGGAACATCGCTCCGCTCTGGGTCCGTCCAAGGTTCATGAAGCCGGCCTTGTCGGCCGTCATCGCCGCCACCCTGCTCGTTTCCTGCGGGGGCGGTATCGACGACGGCGCTGCTCCCGAACCCACCTCGACGACCGATGCGACCCCCGCCAGTCCCGATCCCGGGACGGAATACGAGGCAACCGGTTTCGTCCTCCAGGCCGGGCCGGACGCCGACCCGAAGCTGTGTCTCGGCGGCGTCATGGAGTCGTATCCGCCCCAGTGCGGA
>DASSMG010000294.1:0-4745 GCA_035688995.1 Actinomycetota bacterium | reverse complement strand
GCCGCGCAGGATGTCGGTCCCCCCGCCGCCGAGGATCCTGTCGGCTCCTCCCTTGCCCTGGATGACGTCGTCGCCGCCGAGGCCGCAGAGGACATCCCGGCCCGCGGTTCCGGTCAGGACGTCGTTGCCGGGGGTGCCCATCTTCGTGCAACGCGACGCGACGCCCCACTCGAAATCGCCCTGACTCGCAGCTTCGTTGCTTCCTAGGTCGTCGTTGTCATCGAGGTCGACCCACGCGGTCAGCTCGGTGGTTCCCTTGTCGGTGGAGATGATCCCCACCGTGAAGCGGCCGTTGTTTCCGGTTTCGCCCTCGGTGTGGATGACTCCGGTGTCGTTGTGCTTCGCTTCGTCGGGGTGACCGGATTCCGGCGTGTGGCCTCCCTCGGTCGGGGCGCGGTGATCCTGCGTCACGCCTTCGGGACGACAGAAGTGAACCCCCTCGGGACCGTCGGCGTGTATGTCGACGTTAGTTCCGGCAACCGGGCCCCCGGTCTCGTCCTCGACCCGCACGACGATCTTCTGGCACGTCTTTGCCGGTCCACTGCCGTGTTCCGGGTCGAGCGACATCTGCGGAGAGGCGTCGAGCCCGAAGACGCGGTGGGCGTCGCCGCTCTCACCCGTGACGCTCCCCAACGGGGTGTCCTCGGGGCAGCCGGCGATGTCGTCACAGAAGCTCGCGATCGCAGCAACGCCGGTGACGGACCCTGCATCATCACCTTCGCTCAAGCTGCACTCTCCATCGAAGGCTTGGGGTGCATCACCGGGAGCCTCGAGGTTCGTAGAACCACACTGGACCCATTGCTCGGCATCCCGTCGCTCGGTCGCGCCCGTGGTCGTGTAGTAGAAGTCCACGCGCGCGGCATCCGCCGACGCGACCCCACGGATGCTCGCCTTCTGATCAATGAACGGAAGGATCCCGGAGGTCCCGGGTGAAGTCAGCTCGACGGTGTTGAGCGAATTGTCGATGTCGATCTCGCGATCTTCCTGCTGCTCCGTCCCGAGTATGCGCGCTCTGAGCGTGTACGACCCATCCTCGAAAGTCGAGGTCACCCAGTCGTATTCGTAGGTGTCGGTCGCTCCCACGCGCGTCATGTCGCCGATCTTCGAGAAGCTGGCCCCATCGCTGGACAACAAGAGCTCGACCCCAGGGATGACGCCGGGGAGGTCGACACGGGTGAGCACGTGGAAGAAGTTGTTCCGATCTTGCACGTTCGACACATCGTCTCCCGCACCGTCGCCGTAGCCGGATGGATTGAGGAAGTGCACCTGAGCATCGCTGGCGCTCGCAGCCCAGCTCAGGGTTCCGGTGGTAGCCGGCTCCCCGGCGTCGTGAGTGTCGTTGTCCTGATCGCGAGTTCCATCGACCCACGCCTCGATCGTCGTGTCCCCGGCGTCGGGCGAAAGCAACCCAAAGGTGAACTGCCCGGCATCGTCGGTCTCACCTTCGGTGTGCTGCGTCGAAGGGGATCCGTTCGTGGACTGGTGCTGTCCCTCCTGCGCATCTTCTTGCGCGTGGTTGCCCTTGTCCGGTGCTCTCCGCAGAGATCCACCCTGCACGTCGCAGAAATCGAGATTGTCGGTCGGGCCGGTGGCATGAACGTCGACGTTGACCCCCTCGACCTCGGTTCGTCCACCACGGATAGACAGGGTGTAGGGGTGACAAGTGCCGACCACCGAAGCATCGGATGCGGGACGCAAGAAGGCGCGAATCGGCCCCGCGGTCCATTGGGCCTCGGTCGAAAAGCTCGCCTCCCCGATACCCAGCTTGTCGTTGTCGAGATCGCGGGCGCCGGTCTCTCTCTTCATCGGCTCCTCGTCGACCCATGCCGTGATGTGGGTACGGCCTGCGTCGGGCGAGAAGATGTGGAACCTGAACTGGTTCGGCCGGATGGCCGTCGGCCCCGACGCGCCCGTGCCGGTCGCCGCGCTCTCATCGTGCTTGGTGTCGGTCCCTCCAGGATCGGGGTGGACGCCGTCCTCTCCAAAAGTGTCGCCCGGAGAATCGCAATCCCACGCGGCTTCCTTCTCATGACCTCCCTGGTCCGGCGGCTTATCGGCGCTCGAGCCGCCGGCGGCACTACCTTCGTCGCCGAAGCCAACCTCGTCGCTCGGACCACGAAGATGGATATCGACGTTGGCACCGACCACTGGGGCGTCGTTGCCATCGACAACGCTCAGATCGAACTCCATGCAGTCGTTGCCGGCCTGTTCCACATCGCCGGCGGGATAGGCACTCGAACGAGTTTCCGGTTGCACGGGACGGATGGAGATCGACATGTCTTCGGGGTGCTGGAGGTAGCCGGTGACACGGTGTGCGTCGCCCGATTCATTCGTCAGAAGTCCCGATGCTCCCGGCGAAACGGGGTTGTCGGTTTCGGTCGCGACGACAAGGACGCCGGTGACCTGCGAAGGGAGATCCTTAGTTCCCAACGCGCAGATGAAGGCGAAAGGTCGAAACTGCACGTTGCCGCTGAGATTCTGAGTGTTGGCGGTTCCGGTGCATGTCTGCCACTCCGGATCCGTACCAACCGGGGTGGTCGTGTAATAGAAGTACACCCGCTGGGTCGTTTTGCTGGCACGACCGGTGATCGCGGTCCTCCACGGACCCGTGTGACCCTTGAAGAACCCAAGTGCGCCGCCGTTGACCGGATAATCCATCTCGACGGTTTCTTCCGCGTTGTCGATCGTCGCGGTCTGCTCGTCGGCGGCAAGCTCGGTCGAGCCGTCGAAGAGCTTCACCGAAAGGGTTCCCGACCCACTCAGCGCGTCGGGGATGTCCCACAGCAATTCCCACGTGTCGGGCTTGTCCTGAACCCTGGTCAGAGTTCCGATCGATGCCCCGTCCCAGAACGCCTCCACGGTGGCACTTTCGGGGGCCTTACGGGTTACGGCAACCACGTGATAGGCGGTGTCGTAGCCGTCGAACTTCTTGGAGATGAGTGGATCGCCCTCGCCGGTTGGGGCACCGATCGGAAGCTCGGCCGAAGGATTGAGCAGCTGGACGGCGGGCCCTGTGGGCGACGGTGTCGTCGTGCTGCTGGGGCTCGAGCTGGGCTCGGAAGTCGGAGACGACGATGAGGTCGACGTCTGAACCGCGGCAACCAAAGAGCTCGCGCTCAAAGAAGTCTGTCCGAACAATAGGAACGTCGCTAGACCCAACACGGTCACAACCAGAGCCGAACGGGCAACAGTCCGCCCGGCCACCCCGTCGCCATCACGCTTCAAGAACGCCCCCCTTTGTCAGGCTGTGGCCGCATCGGCCGACGCGGCCGGGGCGCGTCGGAGTTCAGGATGAACGCGCGGCTACCGCTCGCAATGCTTGAGCTTGTCCGAACCCCCACCACCACGGCACTGGTCGTGCTTACCCGATCCACCGTTGAGCCGGTCGGGACCGCCTCCGCCCGTCAGCTGATCGTCTTGCGACCCGCCCTTCAGGCTGTCGGCCCCACCACGCCCGCGCTCGATGTCCTCTCCGCTGAAACCGCGGACGGTGTCCTTGCCCCCGCCGCCGTCTACGACGTCGTCGCCACCGCCGCCGGCGATGATGTCGTTATCGGCGTCACCGCGCAGACCGTCGACCTGAGCATTCCCGCGCAAGGTGTCGTTGCCGTTCCCTCCAGAGACCACGTCGACCCCGGGCCCGCCGTCCATGACGTCGTTGCCTTCGCCGCCCGAAAGCCGGTCGTTGCCGAGACCGCCGCTCACCTGATCGTCACCGTCGCCGGCATCGACCAGATCGTCGCCGTCCTCGGCGAGAACGATGTCGTCGCCGCCCAGTGCCTGGATGTCGTCGTCTCCGGCTCCCGCACAGATCACGTCGTTGCCCTCGGTTCCGCGGATCTCGTCGTTCCCATCTGTGCCTTGGATCGTGCAGTCAGGCCCCGGACCCGTCGAGGTACTCGAGGGATTGGTACTGGTGTCCGTTCCGGTGCTGGGTGGAGGAGGCACTGGGATCGGGCAGTCGGTGACGCTCGGCGTCTCGCCTGCGGGAACCGGCGCGGGTTGATCCCATCCGACGGCTGCCGCTACGACCGGCTCCTGCGAACAGAGCTGATCATCGTTGTCCTCGTCAGCCCACGCGACGATCTGCGTCTCGCCCTTGCTCTGGGTGTGGAACGCGAAACCCCACCGTCCGACGTTCGAGGTCTGGCTACCGGAAGACTCCAGGTGCTTGAGGTCGGCGCCGCCGGCGTCGTTGTGCTCGCCTTGACTGCCGGCGAACTGTTGAGTCCCTCCGGCGTCGCCACACGCCCAGCCTTTCTCGGTGGCGGTGTGGTGGGCGTCGGGAGCCTTACTGCTCGACGTTGCACTGGTGAGGAGACCGGCGACCCGGAACTTGAGCTGGTCGTCGGGACCACGAGCGTGAACGTCCACGTTCATGTCGGCGATCGGATGACCCGCCTGATCGAGCACGGTTACGAACTGACCACCGCTGCAAGCGAACGTCCCGTTTGTTCCGGCGTCGACCCGAAGGGTCTGCTGATCGATCGAGATCGATTGCGCATCCTGCTTGTACGGCAACACCCGGATCGAATCGCCACCGGTGTTGAAGTTCGGGTCCTGCTGGCCCCCGAAGAACGGGTCTTCCGTAGGCGTGTTGTTGGCGACGACCCCAAGGCCCGTGACGCTTAAGCCTCCCTGATCGGCCGATTCGAGGATGCAGCGGAACGAGATCGATCCCGCCGGCGCGCCGTCGCTGGTACCGACATTGTCGGGACCTTCGCAACTCTTCCACACCGGTTCCT
>DASSMG010000293.1:0-12810 GCA_035688995.1 Actinomycetota bacterium | reverse complement strand
GGCGTCGTTCGACGAACTGATCGCGATCGACCCGTCGATCACGCCGCAGAAAGAAGCTCGCTTCGTGGACGACGGTGACGTGATCACTGCGGCGGGGGTTTCGGCCGGCATCGACATGGCACTGCATCTCGTCGATCGCCTTGCCGGGACCGAACGGGCCCGGCAAGTGCGTCGCGGCATCCAGTACGACCCGGATCCGCCCGTTTAGGCGTAGTTAGCGGATCACCGCCAGCGTTGCGCCGGCCTGGACCGACGCGCCGGCTTCGACCGCAAGCTCTTCGACGGTGCCGTCGGCGTGGGCCAGGATCGAGTTCTCCATCTTCATCGCTTCGAGAACGCAGATCACGTCGCCGACCTTCACCTGCTGTCCTTTGCTCACGAGAACCTTCACGATCGTCCCCTGCATCGGGGCCGTGAGGTTCTCGCCCGCACCTCCTCCCAGTCCACCGGCGGTGGCGGGGGGCTTCGGCTTGCGCGGGCGAACGGTGGTCTCGAGTTCCTCGCGGATGGCGACCGAGAAGAGCTTTCCGTCGACCTCGACGTCGAGCTTGCGTGCGACGACTTCGGGCTCGCCGGCCTTCGGTTTCGGAGTCGGCGTCTCCTTGAGGGGCGACAGATCCATCTCGCGTTCGACGGTCCCGGTGTGGTACTCGCCGGTCACGAATCGTTCGTCGGCCAGCATCAGAGAGTGGAACGGGATCGTCGTCTTGATGCCCTCGATGCGGTACTCGCCGAGCGCGCGCAACATCCTCCGGCGCGCTTCGTCGCGGGTGGCGCCGTACGTGACGAGTTTCGCGACGAGGGGGTCGTAGGCCTGCGGGATCTCGTAGTTGGGTTCCGCTCCGGAATCGACGCGCACGCCGGGGCCCGATGGTTCGTGGTAGCCGCCGATGCGACCCGGTGCCGGCAAGAAGTTCTTCGCCGGGTTCTCCGCGTTGATCCGGCATTCGATCGCGTGGCCGCGAAGGTCGATGTCGTCCTGCGTGAACTCGATCGCCTCGCCGGACGCCACCTGCAGCTGCGCCTTGACCAGATCGAAGCCCGTCACCAGCTCGGTAACCGGGTGCTCGACCTGCAAGCGAGTGTTCATCTCGAGGAAGTAGAAGGTCTTGCCGTCGGCATCCAGCAGGAACTCGCACGTCCCCGCGTTGCGGTAGCCCATGTGCTTGGCGAGCTTCGCGGCCGCCTCCATGATGGCCTCGCGCACGGCCGGTTCCAGCGCCGGCGACGGGGATTCCTCGACGAGCTTCTGGTGTCGTCGCTGCAGGGAGCAATCGCGTTCGGGGAACGACAGGACCGCACCGCCGGCGTCGCCGAGAACCTGGATCTCGATGTGGCGGGGGCGCTCGAGGTATTTCTCCAGGTAGACGTCGGCGTTGGAGAAATAGGCTTCCGCCTCCCGCGCGGCGCCTGCGAGGGCGTCTTCGATCTCGCCCTCGGATTTCACCACCCGGAAACCCTTACCGCCGCCGCCCGCAGACGCCTTGATCGCGATCGGCAGTTGGTACTCCTTCACGAAGGCTTTGACCTCGTCGGCGGACGTGACCGGCTCTTTCGTCCCGGGGACCGTCGGCACTCCCGCTTCCATCGCAACCTTGCGGGCCGCGGTCTTCTCGCCCATGCCGTCGATCGCTTCGGGCGCGGGCCCCACCCACGTCAGCCCGGCATCGATAACGGCTCGGGCGAAGTCGGCGTTCTCGGCGAGGAACCCGTAGCCGGGGTGAACCGCCTCGGCCCCCGCGCGCTTGGCGGCTTCGATGATGGCCGGGACCTTCAGGTAGGAATCGGACGCAGGACCCGGACCGACGTTGAACGCCTCGTCCGCGTAACGCGTGTGGACCGCGTTGACGTCGAGATCCGAATAGATAGCAACCGTCGCGACGTCGAGATCGCGGCACGCGCGCATAACGCGCACGGCGATCTCACCTCGGTTGGCAACCAGGAGTTTCTTGAACACGGCTGACTATCCTAGGTGCGTGTCCCATGACCCTCTCGACCACGACGCGATCGCCGGTTCCGTGACCGGGACGTTCGGGCGCATCCTTCGGGTCCACGACGAGATCGGGTCGACGAATCAAGACGCCTTGGAGTGGGCCGAGAACGATGCTCCCGAAGGAGCCGTCGTCACAACCGAACATCAGAGCGCGGGGCGCGGGCGGTGGGGGAGAAGCTGGAGCTCGGCCCCCGGTGCACTGCTCCAGTTCAGCGTGATCCTGAGGCCGGCCCTGGCTCCGGCCGATGCAGGGTTGCTGACCTGCGCGATGGGGGTGGGGGTCGCCCGGGCGGTGAACCGTGCCACAGAGCTCGACGCGCGCCTCAAGTGGCCGAACGACGTGATGCTCTCCGGTCGCAAGACCGCCGGGATCCTGGTCGAGAGCCGTGGCCGCGAGCTCGTCGACGTTGCCGTTGTCGGGATCGGGATCAACGTGAACTGGGCGCGCTCGGAGATGCCCGCCGACATCGCCTCGTCGGCAACCAGTCTCTCGGAGGAGCTCGGGAGCCGGGTCGATCGCAACGAGCTCCTGGTCGCTTGTCTCACCGCTCTCGAAGAGACCTATGGGCTGCTACGCGACGACGACGGCCGCGCCCGGGTGATCGCGGACGCGACGCGTCTTTCGGACGTGTTGGGTCATCGCGTGACGGTCTCGTTCGTGGATTCATCCACGAGGGAAGGGGTCGCCGAACGGATCTCCGATCGCGGCGCCTTGATCCTCGAGACGCCGAACGGAACCGAAGAGGTCTCGGTCGGTGAGGTCACACGCGTCCGTCCCGCGTGACGCCTTCTTTCGCCGGGGCCGCTCTACTATTGAGCGACCGAGAAGGGGGACCGATGCAGATCTCGCTGATCTCGCACCTCGCCTGAGTGGCCGATCAGGCGGAGAAGCTGCGGGTCGCGCAGCTCGAGAAGAACAAACAACGACGCCGCTGGCGGTTCGAGCGGCGCAGCCGACGGCGTGTCACAACGGTCGTGGAACCTTCGAAGCTGCCCATCGTCAGGGAGGCCATGTGAGCGACACTTCGACGATCGCAGAAGCGATCGAGAGAGCGCGTTCCGGAGGTGCTCCCAAGTATCACGAGAAGCTCGCGCAGCAGAACAAACTTTTCGTGCGGGATCGGTTGGCGTTGCTCCTCGACTCGGCCGAAGGCTTCGTCGAAGACGGCCTTCTGGTCAACGCTCTCGCCGGTGATCTGCCGGCCGACGGAGTTGTTACCGGTATCGGTGAGGTCGGTGGTCGCCGCGTCGCCGTCATGGCGAACGATCCGACGGTCAAGGCCGGCTCGTGGGGCGCGCGCACGGTCGAGAAGATCATCCGGATCATCGAGCTCGCGCGCCGCAACGAGCACCCGCTGATCTATCTCGTGGACTCCGCCGGGGCACGCATCACCGACCAGATCGATCTGTTCCCGGGTCGGCGCGGCGCCGGCAAGATCTTCTACAACCAGGTGCAGGCATCGGGGCACATCCCCCAGATCTGTTGCCTGTTCGGCCCGTCCGCCGCAGGCGGCGCTTACATCCCTGCGTTCTGCGACGTCGTGTTCATGGTCGACGGCAATGCCTCGATGTATCTGGGCTCCCCGCGCATGGCCGAAGAGGTCATCGGCGAGAAGGTGACGCTCGAGGAGATGGGCGGTGCTCGCATGCACTGCGAGGTCTCCGGGATGGGCGACCTCCTGGTCACAGACGACAAGGCCGCGATCGAAGCCGCCAAGGGCTACCTCTCCTATTTCGGGAGCAGCTGGCGCGATCTCCCCCCGCGCATCGAAGGCCGTCCCCCGGCCCTGCGCGGATCTCTCGCCGGCATCGTTCCGCAGGACGAGAGCCAGGCGTTCGACATGTACGCGTTCGTCGCCGGTCTCACGGACGAGGAATCGTTCTTCGAGATCAAGCCCGACTTCGCCAAGGAGGTCGTGGTCGGTCTCGCGCGCATCGACGGACGACCCGTGGGGATCGTTGCCAACCAACCGGCCCAGAAAGGCGGCGTGTTGTTCGTCGACTCGTCCGACAAGGCCGCTCGTTTCATCTGGCTGTGCGACGCGTTCAACATCCCGCTGATCTTCCTGTCCGACGTTCCGGGTTTCATGATCGGAACCCAGGTCGAGCGGCAGGGCATCATCCGCCACGGGGCCAAGCTGATCACCGCGGTATCGGAAGCGACTGTGCCGAAGTTCTGCGTCGTCGTGCGCAAGGCCTACGGGGCCGGGTTGTATGCGATGGCCGGTCCGGGTTTCGAGCCCGACGCGACGATCGCCCTGCCCACCGCCCGGATCGCGGTGATGGGGCCCGAGCCCGCCGTCAACGCGGTCTTCTTCAACAAGATCCAGGCGATCGAGGACCCCGAGGAGCGCGCTCGCTTCGTAGCCGAGAAGCGCGCCGAGTACGAGAAGGACATCGACATCGTCCACCTCGCCTCGGAGAACGTCGTCGATGCGGTGGTCGAGCCCGACGACCTGAGGGCCGAGCTGATCCGCCGCCTCGACGCCGCCGAGCGAAAGGACCGTCACTTCTCCGACCGCCGCCACGGAGTCCCGCCCGTCTAACCCCGGTTTCTTAGACTGCGGCTATGTCAGACCAGTTGGTAACCCTCGACGTCGCCGATCACATCGCGACGATCCGGCTCAACCGGCCCGAGGCGCTCAACGCGATCTCGGGAGCGATGGCCGAGGCGGTTCGCGACGCGTTCGAGAAGGTGTCGGACGACGACGACGTGTGGGTCGTGGCGTTGCTGGCCGCCGGCGAGAAGGCGTTCTGCGTGGGGGCCGATCTCAAGGAGAGGGCCGGATTCGATCTCGACGCGTTCTATGCGAACCGCGAGCAGATCCGATCGATGTTCCGGGCGATCCGCAAGACGCCGCAGCCGGTCGTGTGCGGCGTGTTCGGGTTCGCGCTGGGTGGCGGTTTCGAGCTCGCTCTCAGCTGCGACATCGTCGTAGCGGCCCAGGGAACGCAACTGGGTCTCCCCGAGGCCCGTGTGGGGCTGTTGCCGGCGGGGGGCGGGACGCAGCTTCTCACCCGAAAGCTCGGCACCTCCCGCGCCAAGGAGCTCATCTTCCGGGGCCGTCGTTTCGACGCGAGTGAGGCGCAGCAACTAGGTCTCGTGGCAGATGTCGTGCCGCCCGGCAAGGTCGACGAGCACACGATCGAGGTCGCCCGCGACATCTGTCTGTCGTCGCCGGTCGCCGTCCGCCAGGCGAAACGCGCCATCGACGCCGCGCTCGGCGTGCCGATCGACGAAGGGATCGACATCGAGCACGAGGCGTGGCGCGTCGTGATCGAGACCGAGGACCGTGCCGAAGGCATCAAAGCCTTCAACGAGAAACGTCCGCCCGAGTGGAAGAACAGGTGACGGAACCTCGCAGAGTTCGTATCCGCGAGGTCGGGCCCCGCGACGGGATCCAGAGCGAACGAGCTCACATCGAGACCGCGGACAAGATCCGGCTGATCGACGCGTTGTCCGACACCGGCCTGAAGTTGATCGAGGCCGTTTCTTTCGTCTCTCCGAAGGCGGTCCCGAACATGGCCGATGCGCGCGAGGTGTGGGACGGCATCGAGCGCCGTGACGGCATCTTCTATTCGGCGCTCGTCCCCAACAAGCGCGGGGCCGAGACCGCAGCCGAGGTCGGGGTCGACGGCATGCAGGTGTTCCTCGCTGCGAGCGACGGCTACAACAAACGCAACGTCGGCAAGACGGTGGAGGAATCGCTGGTCGACGTTGCTGCGGTTGCCGACGTGGCTCGGGACGCCGGGATCCCCCTCGAAGGAACGATCTCGTCGGCGCTCGGCGACGCGTACGAGGGTGACGTCGAACCGTCGCGGGTCGCCGCCGTCGCGCGCCGGCTGGTCGATCTCGGGATCACTGCCATCTCGTTCGGGGACACGACCGGGATGGGAACGCCGCGCGGCGTGCGCGAGCTCGTCGGGGCGATACGCACCGAACTTCCGAACCTCGACATCAACATGCATTTCCACGACACGCGGGGAACCGGGCTGGCGAACGTCCTGGCGGCCCTCGATCTAGGGATCGACTACTTCGACGCGTCGGTCGGGGGCATGGGCGGTAGCCCCTTCGCGTCGGGTGCGACCGGAAACGTCGCGACGGAGGACCTCGTGCACATGCTGACCGACATGGGGATCGACACGGGCATCGATCTCGACAAGCTCCTCGACGCGGCCCGCATCGCGCAGTCGTTCATCGCCGGCGAGCTGCCGAGCAAGGTCCTCAAGGCCGGCCCCCGCTGGAAGCTGAAGACATTATCGAGGTTTGGACTCTGGAGCCCGCATAGCGAGTTCCAGAGTCCAAACCTCCGGGGGATGAGGCGACGGAACGCGCCTCGTAGGCTCTCGATCCTGGACTAGGGACCGGAGGCCGGTTTGTTCTCGAAGGTTCTCGTGGCGAATCGCGGCGAGATCGCCGTGCGCATAGCGCGCACGTGTCGCGAGCTCGGCGTCGCCTACGTGGCGGTCCACTCCGATGCGGATACGAAAGCGCGCCACGTCGCGCTGGCCGACGAGGCCGTCCACCTGCCGGGGACCGCCCCCACCGACACCTACCTGAACATGGACGCGGTCATCGATGCCGCGCGGCGCACGGGGGCCGAAGCGATCCACCCGGGCTACGGGTTCCTGTCGGAGAACGCCGACTTCGCCGAAGCCGTGAACGCCGCGGGTCTCGTATGGGTGGGTCCGCCGCCCGAGGCCACCCGAGCGATCGGGGACAAGGTCGAAGCGCGGCGGATCGCATCGTCCGCCGGCGTGCCGATCGTGCCGGGGACGACCGACCCGTTGACGGACCCCCAAGAGGCGATCGCTTTCGGCGACGCGCACGGCTACCCACTCGCGATCAAAGCTGCAGGTGGGGGCGGTGGACGCGGCCTCAAGGTGGCCATGACCCGCGATGACGTCGTCGACGCGTTCGAGTCGGCGCGCCGCGAGGCGCGCGCTTATTTCTCGAGCGAGGACGTCTACGTCGAGCGCTACCTCGAGAAGCCCAAGCACATGGAGGTGCAACTGCTCGCGCCGAACCGCGACGAGGCTCTCTGGCTGGGGGTGCGTGACTGTTCGCTCCAGAGGCGTCATCAGAAGCTCATCGAGGAGACACCTCCGCCGTTGCACTCGGATCGCGTTCCCGACATGGGCGCCGCCGCGGTCGCATTGTCGAAGGCGGTCGGATACGTCAATGCCGGCACCGTCGAGATGCTCGTGGACGAAGACGGCTCTTTCTATTTCCTCGAGGTGAACGCGCGTCTCCAGGTCGAGCACACGGTCACCGAGGAGGTGCTCGGGCTCGATCTCGTCGCGTGCCAGCTCCGGATCGCGTCGGGCGAGCCGCTCGGCTTCACGCAGGACGATCTCGAGCCTCGGGGGCACTCGATCGAGTGCCGCATCAACGCGGAGGATCCCGCGCGGGGCTTCATCCCGACCCCCGGCCGAATCGAGCGCTACGTCGAACCGAACGGCCTCGGCGTCCGGGTCGATTCCGGATACGCGGCGGGGGACGTCATCCCCGACGCGTACGACTCCCTGGTGGCGAAGCTGATCACGTGGGGTGTGACCCGCGAGGACGCGCGGGCCCGGATGCTTCGCAGCCTCGAAGAGATGTCGATCGAAGGGGTCGCGTCGACGATCCCTGCACACATCGCGCTGTTGCAGAACCCCGACTTCGTGGCGGGCACGCACACGACCCGCACGGTCGAGGCGGGGGCCCTCGAGGCGCTCGAGGAACGACAGGACGAAGAGCTGACCGACGTTCTCATGGTGGCGGGTCGTCCCGTTCGTTTCTGGAACCCGGCGATGGCCCCGTCGGCCGCGGCCGCGGTCCACGACGCGGCGGCGGGTGGAGGCGACGTCGTGGCGCCGATGCAGGGCACGATCCTCAAGATCCAGGTCGAGCCCGGGCAAACCGTCTCCACGGGCGAGACGATCGCGGTTCTCGAGGCGATGAAGATGGAGACCACGGTGACCGCGGGCCGCGACGGAACCGTCGCCGAGGTGGCGGTCACGGCCGGCCAGACGGTCGGTGCCGGTCAGATCATCGCGATCATCGAGTAACCCTTAGTGGCGTTCGGAACGCTCGCCGGAGCGCTGGCGCAAGCCGTCGTCGTCTTCGTGGTCGGTTGGATCGTCGGTGACGTGATCCTCCGGCGCGTCTTCGGAGATCGCATCACGGACATCGGCGTTCCGGAACGCGCCCTGTGCGGGATCGTGGGTTTCGTCGCTCTCTCGGTCGCTTTCGAGCTGGCCAACATCGTCACCGGCGGTGCCGTGTTCGGGGTTCCGTTCGTCATCCCCGCAGTCACGCTCGTGGGCCTCGTCCTCGCTCGCCGTCACGTGCAAGCACCGCACGGGGTCGAATGGGTCAAGACGATGACGTTGTCGATCCCGCTCGTGGTTCTCTATCTCGTTCCGGTGATTGCGGGGGGATCGGGCGTGAGAACCGGGGACCCACCGTGGCATCTCGGATGGACGGAGCAATTGCTGCACGGCGAGGTCGTTCCGACGGGGCCGGCGGCGGAGTACGCGCGTAACGCCTACCCGTGGGGGTGGCACGCCGTGCTGGCAACCGTCACGCGTTTGGTTCCTTCGACCACGCCCCTCGTCGCGCACGAGGGTATGCACATCGTTCTCATCCTCGCGATCCCTCTGGCGGCGGCGTGCATCGCTCGCCGGATCGACGTCCGTGCCGGTTGGTGGGCCGCGGGTGCGGCATCGTTGATCGGAGGCTTCGGCTGGATCGCGGCGCGTACCGCCGATTTCGTCACGTCCCCCACGCAAGCGCGTTACGGCGCGGATCTCGTCGTCGCCAGCCCCAACTCGGTCTACGAGCTACTCCCTCCCGCACTGCCGCGGGAACTCGGGCTGGTCGCATTGGGGGCCGCGGCCGTGTGGGTCGTGTGGGCGACGCGGAGTGAGGACCGGCGAGTACGCGCGGGGGCCGGCGTGGTCGTTGGTCTCGTCGGGCTCGTGAGCGTGCCTTTGTTCGTGAGCGCTCTGCTGTGGACGGTCGTTGCGTGGGTGGCCGCGCGCGCTCCGGCGCGCCGGCTCGTGGATCTCGTCGTCGCCGCCCTCGTGACTTTCGGGTTCTGGGCCGGTCCCGTCGTGGTGTCCTTCGTGCGCTACGGCGGGTTCGTGAACATCACCCCGCAGCTCGGGAAGGAGTGGCCGGTCGTGACGGCCCTCTCGTCGTGGGGCTTGTTGTTGCCGCTCGCGGTCCTCGGGGCGGTCGTCGCGTGGCGTCTGCGAACCACGGCGCGTCCGGTGCTCGCGATGATCGGCGCAACGGCGATCCTTCTGGGCCTCGCGATCGCGCGCGGCGAGTTCGGATGGAACCTCGCCGGCAACGCCACACTTCTTCATCAGGGCCGTGTCTGGCCGCCGGCCCATCTATTGGCGGCGGCACTGGCGGGGGTCGCACTGGCAGCTTTGTTCGCGCGACTCCGGAAGAGGTCCTCGATAGCGGCGGTGGCAACCGCGGTGGTCGTGTTCGGTATGGGGGCCGCGTCGCCTGCTCTTGCCGCCCGTGGCCTCACGAAGATCCTCGAGCACAACAAGGACGGCTTCATCTATGCGACGGAGGACGTGCTACCCGGTTCTTTCGTCGACCGCGCGTCTGCGCTCCTCGGCCCCGACGACGTCGTTTCGGTGCCCGGATCGGACCGGCTGGCGTTCCTGCTGTTCGAGTTCTCGGGCTGCCGGCTCGCGGCCTACGACGACCCGAGTCTCCCGAACAACGACCTGCGCATCAGGTACCGCGAGCTGGCCGCGAGATGGGACGAACGGGAGCGGAGCGGAGGTTTCCGCCCCGACTACATCGTTCTGCCCGCGGCAACGCGGCCCGGCCAGCGTTACGAGGCGCGCGGCGTCTACGAGGGAGAGCTGTGGGTGTTGCTCAAGCTCAGCCGCTGACTAGAGGACGTTTCTGACCTCGTCGGCGGTCATGTTGCTGTTGTAAACGGGCGCACCCGGCTCTTGCTTGCGGCCACCGACGCGTAACGACCCGGTGTCGACGGGCTCGAAACCGATCTCGTCGATCAATCGAGACACCGTGTCCTTGGCCCCCGGATCGTCACCGGCGATCGGTATCGCACGGCGCCCGTCGCGCGGGTCCTTGCCTTGCGACGCGAGATCGGCGAAGTGGATCGTGTTGAACGCTTTCACGATGCGCACGTCGGGCAGTAACCGCGCCACGATCTCGCTCGAAGTGTCGTCACCGAGATCGAGGGGACCGTTGGGCCCGTACGGGTTCGTCGTGTCGACGACGATCTTTCCCGCGGCGCCGGTCATGGTCGAGGTTGCTTCCTCGATTCCGCTCCACGGAACGGAGAAAACGACGACGTCACCGAATGCGCTGGCGTCGGCTATGGACCCGGTCCGCGCGCCGATCTCCGCAGCTTCGTCGGCAAGGCGTTCGGGATGACGCGAGCTCATCATCACTTCATGCCCCGCGCGCGCGAAGAGGCGCGCAAGGTTGCCCCCGATGTGTCCCGATCCGACGATCCCGATCTTCATGCGCCGACCCTAGGCGACTTTCTGTGCGAGGACGCGCGTTATCGACTGCGAAACTGCAGAAAGTCGGTTTAGGCGGTGAGTGCTCTCGCGATGACCATTCGCTGGATCTCCGAGGTGCCCTCGAAAAGCGTGTAGATCTTCGAGTCGCGGTACCACTTCTCGACGGGGAAATCCTTGATGAACCCGTAGCCGCCGAGGATCTGGACCGCCTTCTCCGTGACGCTGACGGCCGTCTCGCTCGCCTTCACCTTGCTCATCGATCCCTCGGCCTTGTTGAACGGTTGCCCGCTCGCGGCCAGCCACGACGCCCGGTAGGTGAGCAAGCGCGCGCACTCGATCTCGGTCGCCATGTCGGCGAGATGGTTCTGGATGCTCTGGTGCTGGGCGATCGGGACTCCGAACGCCTGGCGATCCTTGGCGTAGTCGGTCGCGAACTCGAGTGCGGCACGAGCGATGCCGACGGCCTGGATCGCGACGAGCGGCCTGGTGATCTCGAAGGTCCGCAGAGCCGCCGAGGACCGGCCGGTCGCCTCTCCCTTGCGCGCCTTCTCGAGCTTCTTCTCGAGCCTGTCGAGGCCGCCGAGGACGCGATCGGCCGGGATGCGGCAGTCCTCGAAGATGACCTCGGAGGTGTCGGACGCGCGGATGCCGAGCTTCTTCTCTTTCTTGCCGGGGCGGACCCCGCCGTCGTCCTTGTGCACGATGAACGACGCCTGGCCGCGGTGGCCGAGCTCGGGGTCGACGGTCGCGACCACGACGTAGACGTCGGCCACGCCCCCGTTCGTGATGAACACCTTCGTTCCGTTGATGACCCACTCGTCGCCCTCACGGACGGCACGGGTGCGCAGGTTGCGGACGTCGGAACCGGCCTGGGGCTCGGTGACGCAGAAGGCACCGCACTTCGGGTCTTCCGGGGTCCCGAACATCTTGGGGGCCCACTCGAAGAGCTGTTCCTGGGTGCCCACGCCGGCGAGTGCGGACAGGGGAAGGCCGCTCCCGAAGATGCAGAGGCCGATCCCGGCACAGCCCCAGAAGATCTCCTCGGCGATCAGGGGCAGCGTGAGCCCGGTCGGGTCCTGCTGCGACTGGAGATAGATGTCGAGGCCGTAGAGGCCCGCCTCCGCCGCCTTCTTCAGGACGGGCCAGGGGAACTCCTCGGATTCGTCGTATTCGGCCGCCACCGGGCGGATCTCACGCTCGGCGAACTCGTGAGCCCACTTCTGGAGCTCGATCTGCTCCTCGGTCAGAGCGAAATCCATGTCTTCCTCCCCGATCGGAAACTTGACTGCGCGGTCAAGTAGATGATGGGGAAGGATAGTCCAACCCGACGACCTTCCGAGGTGACCGTGAGCCAACTATCAGACGAGACGAAGGGCCCCTCCGCCGGGGGCGACGAGAGCCTCGAACGCGACGAGACGATCTCCTACGAGCGGCTCTACCGCCACTGGGAGGAGCACAACTGGAGTGCCGCCGCGATCGACTTCTCCGTCGACCGCGAGCACTGGGTCGAGAGACTCACCGAGCAGCAACGCGATGCCGCTCTGTGGAACTACGCCATGTTCCTCGTCGGCGAGGAGGCCGTCGCCCGCACCCTGACCCCCGTTCTCGATGCCGCGCCGGGTTTCCCGGAGAGCATCTTCCTCACTACGCAGATCGTCGACGAGGCCCGTCATCACGTGTTCTTCGATCGCTTCCTGCGCGAGGTCGCGTCGCAGGGCCGCGACACTCGCTCGACCCTCGAGGTCGTCGATCAACACCTGACCTGGGGATTCCGTGAGGTCTTCGCCGAACTCGATCGCGTCACCGACGCGCTGCGCAAGAAGCCGAAAGATCGTCCGCTACTGGCACAAACAGTGGCGCTGTATCACGTGGTGATCGAAGGCATGCTCGCCATCGCCGGACAACATTTCATCCAGCGCTACGTGCGCAAGCTCGACATCCTTCCCGGGTTCCGTCAGGGGATCGACAACGTGTCGCGCGACGAATCCCGTCACGTGGCGTTCGGGATCAAGTTCCTCGGCGAACTGATCAGATCGTCCGACGAATGCCGGGCCGCGGCGATCGAGATGTGGAACCGGGTCTTCCGTTTCACCGCGGGTGTGTTCGTCCCGCCGAACCTCGATCGGAGCTACGCCGAAGCGTTCGACTTCACGCTCGAAGAGATCTACGCGTTCGGTTACCGCTCGTTCGTCACCAAAGCGAAGCGACTCGGTATCGATCCGATGGAGATACGGATGCTCGCGCGGCAAGACCCGGAGCAGAGTTACGACGAACGAGCGCGCGATCTGTGGGTATTGATCCGTGCC
>DASSMG010000292.1:0-4715 GCA_035688995.1 Actinomycetota bacterium | reverse complement strand
AGCGGAGCAACATCTTCTCGCCGCGCGACCTGGGATTACGACGTCGCCGCGAGTCCTTACGACCCATCCGAGCAGTCTAGGTTGGCACGACCCGCTAACCGTGGCTCCCCGGCTACAGGAACCCGACGCGCAACCCCTCGTAGGCGAAGCCCAGGACCGCGAGGACGGCCGCGGCGAGGACGACCGCGGCGGCCACCCCGGCTCCGCGATCGATCGCGCGCGGGGGGGCGAAGGGGCGGAGATCGACGTCGACCCGTCCCACGAGCTCCGGGACGACGTTGGGTCGCGGCAGGACTCGGGTCGCGGCGATCCCGGCAATGGCCGCAACCGCATAGAGCGTCACCCCCGAGGTCCCTCGCGCGCCGAAGGGAAAGACTCCGATGAGAACCGCCACCACGAAGACCGTCCACGTAGCGATCACCCCGGCGACCGAGTAGGCCTCCTCCTCACGGCTGCGGGCGACCCGCGATCCGATCACCAGGCCCATCGCCAGGGTTGCCGGAAGCAGCGCCGTGACCGCGGACCAGGGACCTGCCCGCCACAGAACCGCGGCGTCGATCGCATGACGGAACGAGATCAAGGCGGCCGAAGCGATCGCGTTGAACCCGGCCGTCAGCGCGAGGAGGGCCACGAGAGCCCCGCGTTCGATCTGCGCCCGACCCAGGCTCTCGGGCCACAGCTCCAAGGCCGTGGCCCCCAAGATTGCGGTCGCGCCGGCGCGCGAGATCAGGTAAGGGTCGAAGGCGAGGAGCGCGGCGGCGGTCATCACCCCGACGATCCAGGGTCGGATCCAGCGAGCGGTCGATGCACCGCGGAGCAGGTCGACGACGCCGCAGACGAGGGCAGCAACCACCACGATGAGAGACGCGAACGGTCCGGCGGCTCGACCCGGCCCCCCCAGGACTATGAACGCCGCTCCCACCGCGATCGGTGTCATGGCCGCACCCGCCCCTCCGCGCGCGGCATCGCCCCCAAGGGTTGCTGCCACGACAATCGCCACCGCACCGGCGGCGACGAGAGCCAGCTTCATCCCATCGGCGGGCACGGGCAACGCCCATGAATCGCTCGCGCTCGCGGACAGCGCGAGGCCGGCGGTGATCGAGGCCGTTCCCGCTGCGATCAACAGGCGGGCGGTTCGGGCCGACCACGCGAGCACCACTGCGAGGGCTCCGGGGACCCACAACACGAGCCACGGAACCGACCAGCGTGAACCACCGATGAAGGCCACCGATGTCGCCGCCACACCGACCAGAACGGCGACGTCCCAGCGACCGTCGCGGCGCCGTGCCTCGGCCGCGGCGAACACGAGCCACGCACACCCGGTCGTGATCCCGACGAGGCGGGCATCCATCGCGCTCAGCCGCGTCGTTCTCCACGTGTCGCCGACACCCGGCGCGAAGAAGAACAGGGCGGCCACGACGATCCCGCCCACGGCGACGCCCTGCAGGTAGCGACTGCGAGCGCTCGTGGTGGCGCCTGCGCTCAGGGCGGCGCCGAGTGCCAGGACCGCGTTGGCTAGATAGAGGAAGCCCATCAGATCGTCGTCACCACACCGCCGGCCGCGAGGATGACCACCGCGGTCAAACCGAGAACCACCCATCCGGTACGCCCCACCGCATGACGAGCGACGAGGAGGGCGGCGGCGGTCCCGAGGACCGTCACGGAGAGCGTGATCGCCCACTCGAGGGGAGCCGAGCCGACCGACCCCAACGACCCACCGGCGCCCGGTGCCGCGAAGACGAGACTCAAGGCAAGGACCACCACTGCAACCTCGAGGATGTGACCGGGACGGCGCGCCAACGGCGACCCGGATGGGGGGGCCGCGGCCCAGACCCCGACGGCGGCAACCCCCGCAACCAGGGCTCCCCACGCGGCTCCCGCCGCGACGTTGGGACCGACGGTGATCGAAGGACCGAGCACCGATTGCGCTCCGACGATCTGCTGAAGCGAGATCGTCCCCCAGCGCAGGGCGGCCACTCCCAGCGCTCCGGCAAGGATCGTCAGCGCGGTTGCCGCCCGAGCGGCCCCGCCGGCGTCGGCGGTGATGCAGCGCCCGAACGTGATCAGTCCGAGGCCGCCGACGACCGACATGACTGCGCCGGGGACGAAACCGAGGAGGTAGCCCAGCATCAGGACCGCGCCGGCCACCCTCGTCCCCACCGAGAACGCCGGAGCGGCCGGGTTCAATTCTTCTGTTCTTTGCGGGCCGGTGAGTCCGGGCGGGAGTAGCGGCGGCCGGCTACGTAGGCCCGAACCAGATGGTTCCAGGCACAGTCGATGCAGACCTCCACCACGTAGCAGGTGAACTGGTCGGTCGTGGTCACGAGCTCCTTCAGCCACTCGTCGGGGTAGACGACGCGGCCGCTGTTCCGCTTGAGCTCGTCGCCGTAGACGTACCGGACGAAGCGGAGCGACTCGTGGGAGCAGACCGGACACGGCATCCCGGCGTCCTCCCCGATGTGCTTGCCGGCGCGGATCAGCTCGGGATGGGCATCGCAAACGTCGTTCGAGTCGAGCGAGCCGCGCCGAAGCGAGGCAAGCGCCGCCCGCCGGGCCAGGCGGTAGTCCACGAACGGGCCCGAGATCGGGGGTGGCGTGCGGGTGGGATCGAACGAGCGTCCCGACTTCGGCATGGGCCGGATGCTAAACCCGCCACGGCCCCTAGATACCGACCCCGAGGGCCTTTTCGCCGGTGTGGGTGCCCGTGCGAGGTATCGTTGTGATATATCGTTTCGATATATCGGATTGATATCTTCTGATCCGACCGAACGTACCGGCCCACAAGGAAGGCGACCACCATATGAAGCAGCCGGGGATGCTCGAGCTTGCAGTGCTCGGGCTCCTGAAGGATCGGGCGATGCACGGCTACGAGCTCCGCAAGCAGCTCGGGGCGATGCTCGGGCCGTTCTGGCAGGTCTCGTGGGGGTCCTTGTACCCGGCACTCCGGCGGCTCGCCAAGAGTGGCGCGGTCGAGAAGGTGACCGACGAGGTCCCGAAGAAACGGACCACGAAGAGGACGCTGGCCACGACCCGCACGTCGAAGTCGACCGCGGCGCGGGGAACGACGTTCGCATCGGGCCGTCGCAAGACCGTCTACCGCATCACGCCACAAGGCGACGAGATGTTCTCGGAGATGCTCGAGGAGACCGCGGCAGCAGCCGATGCCGAGCATTTCACTCTGAAGCTCGCTTTCTTCCGCTACCTCCCTCCCGAGTCGCGCGTCGCGCTGCTCGAGCGGAGGCGTGCATATCTCCAGGACAAGCTCGCTCAGTTCAAGGCGAACCTGCGCGAGTACCGCGAACGCATCGACAGCTACACGCTTGCACTACACGACCATGGAATGGCGTCGACCCAGTCCGACATCGACTGGATCGACGAGTTGCTCGATAGAGAACGCAGCGGAAGCTCAACCCGGATCGGACGAACGCGCGCACGTCGTGCGGTCCGAACGATCGAGAGCTGAAGGGGGAACTACCTATGGCAAAGATCAGGATCGGCATCGTGGGCGTAGGCAACTGCGCGTCTTCGCTCATTCAAGGCATCGAGTACTACGCGAAGGCAGAGGTCGATGAGCGCGTGCCGGGACTCATGCACGTCGATCTCGGTGGTTACCACGTATCCGACATCGAAGTCGTCTGCGCCTTCGACGTCGACTCGAACAAGGTCGGGCTGGACGTGGCCGACGCGATCTGGACCGAGCCGAACAACACGATCCGTTTCTCCGACGTTCCGGAGACCGGGATCACCGTCGAGCGCGGTCACACCTACGACGGGCTCGGCCAGTACTACCGCGGCGTGGTCACCGAGTCGGAGCTCCCGCCCGTCGACGTCGCGCGCGTTCTGAAAGAGACGAAGACCGACGTCCTGATCAACTACCTGCCGGTTGGTTCGGAGCAGGCCGCACGTTTCTACGCCGAGCAGGCTCTCGAAGCCGGCGTTGCGTTCATCAACTGCATGCCGGTATTCATCGCTACTAACGAGGACTGGGCCCAGAGGTTCACGCGCCACAACATCCCGATCATCGGCGACGACATCAAGAGCCAGGTGGGAGCGACCATCAGCCACCGGGTGCTCTCCAAGTTGTTCGAAGACCGCGGCGTCGCGATCGATCACACGTACCAGCTCAACTTCGGCGGAAACATGGACTTCAAGAACATGCTCGAGCGCGAGCGTCTCCAGTCGAAGAAGATCTCCAAGACGCAGTCGGTCACGTCGCAGATCAAGGGCGGCATCGACGCGGAAGACATCCACATCGGCCCCTCCGATCACGTTCCCTGGTTGAAGGACCGCAAGTGGGCGTACATCCGGATCGAAGGCCGCGAGTTCGGTGACATACCGATCTCGATGGAGCTCAAGCTCGAAGTGTGGGACTCGCCGAACTCTGCCGGAGTCGTCATCGACGCGGTCCGGTGCGCCAAGCTTGCACTCGACCGCGGAGTCGGCGGGCCGCTCCTGGCGCCGAGCTCTTACTTCATGAAGTCTCCGCCCGTCCAATATTCCGACACCGAGGCACACGAACTCGTCGAGGAGTTCATCGCCGGAGGGGTCGCCGACCAGATCCGGGTCGCGGATGTCTCCACGAACGGCCACGGTGTAACCCCGGAGAACGCGTACAGGGCCCCTTAAGCAGCGGGTCACTCAACCCGTGGCAGTAACCGCTTCACCTTGCTAGCGTCGCGCGCCCGCGCGTAGGACGAGCAAGGAGGCTCCCGGTG
>DASSMG010000291.1:0-5284 GCA_035688995.1 Actinomycetota bacterium | reverse complement strand
CCGTCGATCTTGACCCCCGAACCTGCGATAAGTCGCCGGGCGTCGGAGCCCGATGAAGCCAACCCGAGCTCGGCGAGAAGCTTGGGCAACAGCACCACGTCGCCGCGCCGGGCTGCGTCGGGGATCGCGGCCTCGGGAACGTCCGTGGGCGCGGAGTGCTCCTTGAACTGCCGGTCGAACGCCGCTTCGGCTTCGGCTGCGGCCCCCTCTCCGTGATAGAGCGCGGCCACCGCGCGCGCGACGCGACGCTTGGCCTCCCCCGCGCGCGGCCCCCCTTCGCCGACCGCGGCTTCGACCTCGGCAACCTCCGACGGTGACAGTTCGGTCGCGAGCAGCGCGTACTTCGCGGTCAGCGAGTCCGGGATGCTCATTACCTGACCGAACATCACGTCGGGCTTCTCGCGGATGGCCACGTAGTTGTTCAGCGACTGCGACATCTTCTGCACGCCGTCGAGGCCCTCGAGCAGCGGCATCGTGAGCGCGATCTGCGGCCGTTGCCCGTAGGCGCGCTGGATGTCTCGCCCGACGAGCAGGTTGAAGAGCTGATCGGTCCCCCCGAGCTCGACGTCGGCCTTCACCGCAACCGAGTCGTACGCCTGCGCCAAGGGATAGAGGAACTCGATGACCGAGATCGGCCGGTTGTCGCGGTAACGCTTCTGGAAGTCGTCCCGCTCGAGCATCTTGGCGACCGTGTAATGGGACGTGAGCTTCAGGATGTCGGCCAGGTCCATCGGCTCGAGCCACTCCGAGTTGTAGCGAACCTCGAGGTTGTCCTCCGACAGGATGTCCAGCAGCTGCGTGACGCACTGCTCCGCATTGGCACGGACCTCGTCCTTGGACAGCTGCGGGCGCGTCTCGGACTTGCCCGAGGGGTCGCCGATCCGCGCCGTGAAGTCGCCGATGATCAGGACCGCGGTGTGCCCGGCGTCTTGGAAGTCGCGGAGCTTGCGTAGGGGAACGGCCCAGCCGAGGGTGATGCTGCGAGCCGTCGGATCCACCCCGAGCTTCACCCGCAGGGGTCGCCCCTGGTCGAGACGCTCCTTGAGCTGGTCCTCGCTCACGACGTGCTCGGCACGGCGCAGCAGGCGGTCGAGGTCTCCGGGGCCGGGTGTCATGTCGTCGGGATGCTAAGCCACGGAAAAAGGGGCATTCCTCGGTAGGATCGGGCGTCGCATGTCCCACCTTTCGACCCGAAAGATCCCCCTACTGATCGCAGCCGTCGCGCTGTTCCTTTCCTCCTGCGCGTCGCTCACGAAGCAGTTCGAGGATCTCCCCCGTCTCACGAGGCGCGACCTTCGCTTCAAGCTGGCCCAGTCGTCACGGATCCTGGACTCCCAGGGCAACATCATCACCACCCTCCACGAGGCCGAGAACCGCACGGTCATCCCGCTCAAGCAGATCCCGAAGGACCTGCAGAACGCCGTGATCTCGATCGAGGACGAGCGCTTCTACGAGCACCAGGGCGTCGACCTCCGAGCGATCTTCCGTGCGCTGCTGGCGAATGCCGCAAGCGGAGAGATCAAGGAGGGGGGTTCGACCCTCACCCAGCAGTACGTGAAGAACGTGATCATCGCCCCCGGCGAGATCGCCGAGAAGACTCTGCGCCGCAAGATCATCGAGGCAGCCCTCGCGCGCCAGCTCGAGAAGAAGCTCACGAAGAAGCAGATCCTCGAGCGGTACCTCAACACGATCTACTTCGGTGAGGGGGCCTACGGTGTCCAGGCCGCGGCCCTCACTTACTTCGGCGTGCCGGCGCACTCACTGACGCTCGCGCAGTCGGCCACGCTTGCGGGCATCATCCGCTCGCCCGAGGAGTACGACCCGTACAAGAACAAGCGTGCGTCGAAAGACCGCCGCAACCTCGTCCTGCAGAAGATGAACGAGCTCGGCTACGTGAGTGCCGGGCGCGCGACCAAGGCGGCGAAGCAGAAGATCCAGGTGCGGCCCGCCGACACGAGCGACGAGTATCCGGCCCCCTACTTCGTCGACTACGTGCAGCGCCTGATCAAGTTCGACCCCCGCTTCTCGGCGGTGGGCGACACGCTGCAGGATCGGCAGCGGAGGTTGCTGCAGGGCGGTCTTCGCATCTACACGACGGTGGACCTCGACGACCAGGCCGCGGCGGAGACCGCGGTCCGCTCGCAACTCCCCTACGCCGACGATCCGTCGGCATCGCTGGTGTCGATCGACCCGAACACGGGCTACATCAAGGCGATGGTCGGGGGACGTGACTACTTCGCGACACCGAAAGAGGATCCCTACGCGAAATTGAACCTCGCCGTCCCCGCGGAGCCCAACATCGGATGCACCCAGATCCCGGGGACGAAGGACTGCGTGAACCGGGCTCCCGGGAGCGGTCGCCAGGCGGGGTCGTCGTTCAAGCCCTTCGCGCTCGCTGCCGCGATCGATCAGGGGATACCGCTGTCGAAGACCTACAAGGCCGCGCCGTGCATGGACTTCCCCGGTGCGAATGCGGGCGGCAACTGGCACGTCTGCAACTACGAGGGCGAGAGCTTCTCGAACGAGATCTCGCTGTTGGAAGCCACGGTCCACAGCGTCAACGTCGTCTACGCGCAACTGATCCTCGAGGTCGGTCCCGAGGCGGTCGTGGACCTCGCTCACGACATGGGGATCAACACTCCGCTCCTTGCCAGCCCGTCGGTGGCCCTCGGGACGAACGCGATCAACCCACTCGACATGGCATCGGCGTACGGGACGTTCGCGACGAACGGTCTCCACCATCCGCCGGTTGCGATCACCCGCATCGTCGACTCGACGACCGGCAAGACGATCTACGAGGACGAGAGCAAGTCCGAACGGGTCCTCGACCCCGGTGTCTCCTATCTCACCACGAGCGCGCTACAGGCGGTCGTCGAACGCGGCACGGGTGTCAACGCGCAGATCGGTCGTCCACAAGCCGGCAAGACGGGAACCGCGCAGGAGTGGCGCGACGCGTGGTTCGTCGGCTACACCCCTGACATGGTGACCTCGGTGTGGGTCGGCTATCCGCAGGGCGAGATCGAGATGAAGTCGAGTTGCTCCGGCGTTACGAGTTCCTGCTTGCCCACACGCACGATCACGTCGGGCGGGGTGGTCGGAGGCTCCTTCCCCGCTTTGATCTGGAAGACATACATGCTGCGCGCTCTCTCCGGTGTTCCCGCGAGCGCTTTCTCGGTTCCGAACATCGGCCTCGTTCACGTGACGATCGACACCCGCACCGGATGTCTCGCAACGAGGTTCACGCCGTCCCAGTACCAGGACGACGCGACCTTCGCGAAGGGCACCGAGCCGGAAGCTTCCTGTCGCACCAGGCCTCCGGGTGTGAAGGTTCCGGACGTCTTCTCCTTCCCCGTCGACGACGCGATAGCCACGCTGCAACGCGCCGGCTTCTCGGTGGAGCGACGCGACCAGCCTTCGGCGACGTACCCACCGGGTCGTGTCATCGGCCAGGAGCCCGACGGTGGAGACAAGGCTCCGGAGGGATCCACCGTGATCATCTACGTGTCGGTGCGCGAGAACAACGACGCGACCGTTCCCGACGTGCTCGGAATGACACAGAGCCAGGCCGAAGCAACGATCGCGAATGCGGGGCTCCGGTCGAAGGTCATCTACGAGAACGAGTCGGGTAAGGGCCGGGCCCGCAAGAACCGCGGCCGGGTGTGGAAGCAATCGCCGTCGTCGGGGACCCAGGTTGATCGCGGTTCCACCGTGACCATCTGGGTCAATCGCTAAAGGCTGATCCGATGACGACTCTCGAGAACCGTCCGAACACGGCATTGCTTGTCATCGACGCGCAGAACGGCGTCCTCGGTGGTACCCACGAGCGGGACGCGGTCGTTGCGAACGTCGCGGCGCTCGTCGAGAAGGCGCGGCAAGGGAACGCGCCCGTCGTCTGGGTCCGGCACTCCGAGGACGGCCTCGAGAAGGGAAGCGATGCGTGGCAGATCGTTCCCGAGCTGAGACCCGACGAGGGTGAGCCGATCGTCGAGAAGAACTACGCGGACTCGTTCGAAGGGTCGGATCTCGAGATCATCCTGTTGGACCTCGGAGTCGGGCGGATCCTGGTCACGGGAGCGCAGACGGACGAATGCGTCCGCTCGACCCTTCACGGTGCTCTCGTCAGGGGTTACGACACGACGCTGGTAAGCGACGCTCATACGACGGAGGACCTGAGCGAGTGGGGGGCGCCTCCCCCGGACAAGGTCATCGCCCACACGAACCTGTATTGGTCCAATCACCGCGCCCCCGGCCGCACCGCCGGAACCGTCGCGACGAAGGACGTCGATTTCGGGAGCTAGCGGCGCCGGCTCGCGTGCGGATGGCCCGGAACGACGAAGCGCCACGGCAGATCCTCACCTCGTCCGGTCCCCAACCCGATCCTGACCGTCTGGGCGATCTCGCCCCGCCGATAGACGTCCGAGTCGTCGTCCTCTGCGCACCAGAAGCTGCCGCCGCGCAGCAAGCTCGCCCCGTCCTGCGTCTTGTCGATGCCCATCGCCTGGGCCAGGCGCGCCGGACCGGCCGCGATCAGTCGGTCCGCAACTCCGCTACGGAAACTGCGCATCCGGTCGATGCCGAAGACCGGCTCGCCGGCGCGTAACAGCACCGCCTCCGACACGCCGACCCGGCCGCACACGATGTTCACGCACCAGTGCATGCCGTACGTGAAGTAAACGTAGAGGCGACCCGGCGGGCCGAACATGGTCTCGGTGCGCGGGGTGGGGCCCCGATAACCGTGCGACCCGGGGTCCTGGGTCCCCCGGTACGCCTCGGTCTCGACGAGACGCACGCCCACCCGACCGGAGGGATGTTCGCGGACGAAGAGACAGCCGATCAGGTCTCTCGCGACCGACAGCGCGTCGCGCGAATAGAAGGACTTCGGGAGACGCCTGATGCTCACGGCAACAGCTTCGCCAGCAACGCTTTCTGTGCGTGGAGCCGGTTCTCTGCCTGATCCCACACCACCGACCGCGGGCCGTCTATCACTTCGGCGGCGATCTCCTCACCCCGGTGCGCGGGAAGGCAGTGCAGCACGATCGCTTCCGGGTCGGCCATGCCCACGACGTCGAGGTTGATCTGGTAGTCGGCGAACGCGGCGCGCCGCTCCTCCGCGGAGCTCTCCTGGCCCATGCTCGCCCACACGTCGGTGTAGAGGACCTCCGCTCCCCCGGCGGCCTCGGCCACGAGATCGGTCACCGTGATCTTCCCCTCCGAGTAAGCAGCAAGCTCGCGCGCGCGGTCGACGATCTGCGGGAACGGCTCGAACCCTTTCGGGCACGCGACG
>DASSMG010000290.1:0-3265 GCA_035688995.1 Actinomycetota bacterium | reverse complement strand
GGAGGGGTTCGATTCGTGCTGCTGCGAGGTCTTGCGGATCCTGAGGCCGGGGTGATCGCCGACGACGCCGCCATCGCGCGGGCGTTGGCGGAGGTTCAGCCGTGAAGGTCCTAGTTATCCATGGTCCCAATCTGAACCTGCTGGGAACGAGAGAGCTCGCGGTTTACGGCAGCGCGACGCTGGAGGAAGTGAACGAGACGATCCGGGCGGCGGCCGACGAGGCCGGGATCGAAGTCGAGATCGTGCAAACCGCGCGCGAGGGCGAGATCATCGAACGCCTCCATGCCGCCATCGATGGGGTGGACGGGGTGGTGCTGAATCCGGCCGCCTACGCCCACACCTCTCGAGCCATCGCCGACGCGATCCGCGCCGTCCCTTACCCCGTCATCGAGGTGCATCTGTCGAATATCCACGCGCGTGAACCCTGGCGTCGCCGGTCCGTTACGGCCGAAGCAGCGCGGGGCCTGGTCGCAGGATTGGGGGCGGGCTCCTACGTCGCGGCCTTGCGCGCGTTGAAGGATCTCGTCGTTTGATGGATCATCGTCGCCGCATCGAGGCCGTCGTCACAGCTCTTCCGGACCACGACCTCGACGCGTTCCTCGTCACCGATCTCACGAACGTCCGCTACCTGACGGGTTTCTCCGGTACGAACGGGCAGGTGCTTGTGACGTCCTCCGGTGCCTTCCTGCTGACCGATCCCCGCTATCGCGAGCGCGCCCGGTCTCTCGTACGCGACGCAGAGATAGTCGTCTATCCGCGCCGTTTGTCCGAAGAATTGGCGACACGGGTGGCTGCTTGGGGCACCCGGAACGTGGGCTACGAGGCCGCGACTATGACGGTCGCACAGAGGGACTCACTCGCAGGCGCGCTGGAAGGTGTGAACCTGATCGGTACCGAGGGCCTCATCGAGAACATGCGCCGCGTCAAGGACGACGATGAGCTTCGTGCGATCCGGGACGCTTGTCGGATCGTGGACGAAGCCTTCGCATGGGCGACCGGAGTGCTGGCCCCCGGGATCACGGAACGCGACCTGGCCCTCGAGCTCGAGGTCAACCTCCGGCGAGCCGGGGCCGAAGGGATCGCGTTCCCTCCCATCGTCGGTTCGGGGCCGCTTTCGGCTCACATCCATCACTCGCCCTCGGCGCGCGAGCTCGACAAGGGCGACGTCGTCCTGCTCGACTTCGGGGCCCGTAGCGACGGCTACTGCTCGGACATCACCAGAACGGTCGTGCTCGGCCCCGCGTCGGACGACCAGAAGGAGCGGTACGAACTGGTGCTCGGCGCTCAGCTCGCCGCGATACGGGCGGTGGCGCCCGGGATCCCGGGCCGGGATGTCGACGCAGCGGCACGCGAGCGGATCGTTC
The DNA here is from genome assembly GCA_035688995.1 of Actinomycetota bacterium. Classification (GTDB taxonomy): domain Bacteria; phylum Actinomycetota; class CADDZG01; order CADDZG01; family WHSQ01; genus DASSMG01. The sequence goes on along the minus strand of DASSMG010000290.1, from coordinate 1,901 downwards.
GAGCCGGGCACGGCGACCACTTCGGCCACGGCCTCGGCCACGGAGTGGGGCTCGACGTCCACGAAGCACCGAGCCTCAAGGACATCTCCACCGATACCCTCGCCCCCGGCGAAGTCGTTACTGTGGAACCGGGCGTGTACGTGCCCGGATCCGACGGGATCCGGATCGAGGACTGCGTCGTCGTGACCGCTACGGGATGCGAGGTCTTGACGTCGGCGCCCAAAGACACCCTGCTCGAGCTCTAGGAGTCCAGTTGATTTCGACCAACGACATGCGACCCGGCCAGACCCTCGACCTGGACGGGAACCTCTTCACGATCGTCAATTACCAGCACGTCAAACCCGGCAAGGGCCAGGCCTTCGTGAAGACCAAGCTCAAGAACATCCGCTCGGGAGCGGTCGTCGACCGGACGTTCCGGGCCGACGAGAAGGTCAACCTTGCGGTTCTCGACAAGCGTGAGATGCAGTTCCTCTACGCGGAAGACGCCGGGCTCGTGTTCATGGACAACGAGACCTTCGACCAGGTCCACATCGACCCGGACCTCCTCGGTGAGGGCCGGAAGTTCCTAAAGGACGGGACCGTCTGCGTCGTCCCGACCTACGAGGGCACTCCCGTGGGGGCCGAGATGCCGCTCAGCGTCGAGGTCGAGATAGTCGACACCGAACCCGGGATGAAGGGAGACCGCGTCGCGGGCGCACTGAAGCCGGCGACGGTCGAGACCGATGCCGTGGTGCAGGTCCCTCTGTTCCTCGACAAGGGCGACCGCATCAAGGTGGACACGCGCACGGGCGAATACCTGTCCCGCGCGTGAAACCCCGGAGCGCGGCTCGACGTCTCGCGCTCGACGTTCTCTATGAGGCAGAGATCCGCGATCTGTTGCCCCGCGACGCGTTCTCGGCGCGCCTCGAGCAAGGGTGGGTGGACGGCGGCGACGAGAGGGACGGGGATCCCGATGCCGGGCCGTCACCCGACGCCATCGAGTACGCGCGCTACCTGGTCGGAGGCGTTCAGGAGCACCACGCCGAGATCGACGGGCTGATCGTGTCGTATGCGGATCACTGGACGATCGACCGGATGCCCGTCGTCGACCGCAACGTGATCCGGATCGCCCTGTTCGAGTTGCTGTGGGGAGCCGACGTGCCGGTCCCGGTTGCGATCAACGAGGCCGTCGAGCTGGTGAAGGCCCTGTCCACCGACGACTCCGGCCGTTTCGTGAACGGTTTGCTGGGGCGGATCGCGGAGACGCACGGCTCCGAAGCCTGATGCTCCTTAAGGCCCTCGCGCGGTACCGCTACGGCATCGTGGTGGTTCTCGCCGTGGCCGACGGGATCGTCGACGGGCTGTCCCGCACGTTCTCGCACTCCGACTTCGCGCAGTTCACGCAGGCCGGCGCCGATCTCGTCTCGGGACAGTGGTCGCGGGTGTTCTCCGATCCGTGGATCCAGGTCGGCCCCCTGACCCTCGTGCTGTCGGGCATCCTCGGGTTGCTCCACCGTCTTACGTCGCTGCGCCTCTCGTTGCTCTTCAGCGTGGTGGTCTACGTCGCGATCGCGGTAGGTCTGATGCTGGTCGTTCGTCTGCTCTATCGCGACCGGGGCGAGACGCCCGAGCCGCTCGTGACCCTTGCGGTGGGCGTCGGGACGATCGCCGGAGGGATGGGTTTCTTCACGGTGGTTTCGGGCCACCCGTCCGAGACGATCATCCCCGTGCTGTGGATCCTCGCCGCCCGGGACGCGCTCCGGGAGCGGGGGGCCCGGTCCGGGCTCTGGCTCGCGATCGCCGCGTGCCTCAAGTTGTGGGGGGTCCTCGGGCTTCCCTTGGTGCTGCTGGCCCGGCGCCCCCGCGACGCCGCGTCGGGGGCCGCTATCGCGGTGGCGGGTCTCGTCATCGGCTATCTCCCG
>DASSMG010000289.1:0-2472 GCA_035688995.1 Actinomycetota bacterium | reverse complement strand
GAGGACGATCAGCCGAGGCGCCACCGTCAGGGAGAAGGAGTGACGGTCGGTGTGATCGTCACCGTGGGAGTCGGGCGCGGTTTGGCGCCTTCCGTGACGAATCCCGAATCGGGCACCCGGTCGAAGCAGTAACGCCGGCAGACGTCGGAGGAGAACGACGTCTCGACGTACCAGCGATAAAGCTTCGTGGGACGTCGCCGAAGCCGCGGAAGCGGAACCACGAACGAGTCCGACCGCTTACTCGGCCGCCGCGTGTCGATGAAGAACAGACTCTTGTCCGGCTTACCGTTGCGATGACGCAGAACCTCTGCGACCATCCGGCTGCCGTTCGATCGAGCGAGAGCCACGTAATCGAAGTCGGAGTCGCCGTAGGTGTCGAGGTGAACCATCAGGATCCCCGCGTCCCAGATCGAGCGTGGGGTCCAACGAGGGTAGGTAACGATCTTCCAGCGAGGTTTCGCTCTCTTGCCTCCGACGAAAACCTTCTGGACATCGAGAAGACCTTTGGTGTCGTTGCGATCCGTGAGATCCATGTGGCGAGCGCCCGCAACCAGCGGGATCATCACGATGGCCCCGAGAAGCGGCAGGATCCACAGGCGTCGTTTCATCTTTGACGCATCCCGGCCAGTGCGAACCACAGAACGAGAGAAGCACAGCCGATGCCGAGAGCGGTGAGTGCCACCGGTACGAGATCGCCCGTGCGGGGTGCGCGCAAGCCGGTATCCACGATCGGGCCGATCATGACGACCGCGGCGGCGACGACGATCGCGGCGTTGCGCACAAGGAGCTGTCGGTAGTCGCGCGTCCGATCCCGGCCGAAACATCCGCAGGTGAGTCGGTCTCCCTGACGTTCGCGCGCTCTCAGGATCGCCAGTGAGAACAGCGCGGTGAGTGCGATCGTGGCAGCCGCAGCGATCCGAGGGGAGCCGGCGGCGACGAGCACCACGACGCCTGCCTCTGCGACCGGAACCGCTATCGCGATCACGTCGGCCAGCGCAGAGGGGAGCCCATAGCCCGACAGCGCGAGCTTCCACCGGCGCCACCCAGCCACCTTCGCGACCGCGGCCCACCCGAAGAGCGCCGCGATCCCCCACGCGGCGGCCACGACTACGGATCCGGGCATCTCACCTCCACGGCACGGCTAACCGGCCGGCGCATCCTATGGTTGGTTGGCGCGATGGGACACGACGGACTCGAGGAGCGGTGATGAGTGGGTGGTGGGCAGCGTCCTACGTGGTTCTCTGGGTGCTCGTCCTATTGCTCTCCATCGTCGTGGTCGCGCTGGCGCGCCAGATCGGCACCCTTCATCTTCGACTAGGCCCCCGTGGAGCCCTGGAGATGGACGACGAGGGCCCACCACTGGGTGACGCCCCACCGGTTACCTCCGGCGAGATCCTTGGGGGCGGCCCGATCGAGATCGGGGGCCCCGGTGAGCGACGACTCCTGTTGTTCGTGTCGCCCGGATGCATCATGTGCGAGCAGGTGCTGCCGTCGCTACCCGTCGTGGCGCGTGTCAATGGGATGAGGCCGTTCGCGATAACCGACGTCGATGCGTTCGAGGCGACTAGAGACCTGACGGTTCCTCGGGGAGTCACTGCGGTGTCAAGCCGCGCCGCCGCCGAGGCCTATCGCATCCCCGGCACGCCGTTCGCGATCGTGCTCGATAGTCTCGGTGTGATTCGCGCGAAAGGCACGGTGAACAACCTCGAGCAATTCGAGGGCCTGGTGGCTACCGCGGCGCGACGCGAGAGCGAGGCGTACGAGGAGGCCGGATGACCCTTTCAGCAGTGACCGAGCACGCCGTCAGCAGGCTCGCATCGAAGAGCAGTCGTCGCTCGTTCCTCGGCAGATTCGGGAAAGGCATAGTCGCGCTGGTCGGCGGTCCCGTCGTCGCGTCGGTCCTCGCACCGGGTCGCGCGGAGGCGTACCACTTCTGTGGACACACCTACACGACGGATTCGTGTCCTCACCCCTACGCGCCGCTGTCGCGTGTCGACCGCTACGGCTACCCCGTTCATCCGAAGAAGGGATACCCCGTCGACGACAAGGGCGACATGTACATCTCGCACCAGCAGAAGCGCAGCTTGATGTGTCAAGAGATGGTCCCGCGCAGGTACCCCTACACCGGCCACCCCACCTACGGCGGCGGTTGGCATCGATGCTGCAATGGACGGGTGCGTCGCATCGCTGATTGCTGTTCGTATTCGCGCACGCGCATCAACGGTGACGCGTCGGTGACGGGCTACTGCTACAACGGCAAACGCGTTTTCTGCGTCGGTTACCGCGAGCTCGACATCCCGTGTTAACCGCGACCGTCGTCGTTCCCGTCGTGCTGGCGTCGATCGTCGCGGGGCTATCGACGCTGTTCTCCCCCTGAGGCTTGTCCATGGCGGACGCCATGGTGGCCGCGGTGCGCGGCAACTCATCTCGGGTCACATGGGGAATCCTGCATCTACTGGGTTCCACGCTTAC
>DASSMG010000288.1:0-5463 GCA_035688995.1 Actinomycetota bacterium | reverse complement strand
CGACCATCCGTTCGGAAATGTCGATGCCCGCGACTTCCACGCCGGTGTTGCGCAGCGGGAGGGCGACCCGTCCCGTGCCGATCGCGAGTTCCAGTGCCCGGCCCCCACGCGCCTTGTCGCCGAGGAACTCCACAGCGCCGGCCGTGTCGAATCGGTCGCTGTAGAAGTCGTCGTAGACCTCTGCGATGCGGTCCCCGTAGAGGTTCTTCTCCCAGGCCATCGCGCAGGATAAACACCGCCCGGCGGGGCCGGCCGGGGGTGCCGTGCTAGCCTTCGAAGCGATCCGATCTGGGGCTGCTACGCACGCTGCGACCGGGCCGGCGCGGATCTCACAGGCGTCGCGCGTGCACGTACGAGGGATCGATTTCATGGGACTCAGGATCTTCGGTGGAGCCGTCGCGGCGCTGCTCGCGGCGTACGCCGTTCTCCGCTACCGCAAGGGGCAACTACGGCGTGGCGAGATGCTCCTCATCGCGCTTGCCGTCGGGGGCCTCGGGATCGCCGCGGCCGCGCCGGGGTTGCTCAACCCGGTCCTCGAGGGCCTCGGTTTCCACCCGGGCGAGGAGCGCCGCATCATCGGTCTGCTCGTCATTTCGAACGTCTTCACGCTCGCTCTCGTGTTTCTCGGGTTCAGTCGCGACGATCAGCTGTCCACCGAAGTCGGCGATCTCGTCGACTACATGGCTCTACAACGGTTCTCGGCTGACGGTGGAGTTGCCGCGCGGGGCGCGTGCGTCGCGGTCATGCCCGCCTACAACGAAGCCGACAACCTCCCCGACGTTCTCGCCCACATGCCCGACGAGGTGGCCGGGCTCCCGGTCGTCCCGATCGTGATCGCCGACGGGTGCACGGATGCGACGGAAGCCACCGCGCGCAACCACGGTGCTGCGGTTATCCGGCGCGACCTACGGCGCGGTTCGGGAGCCGCCGTGCGCCTCGGCTACCAGGCCGCGCTCGCCGCCGGGGCCAAGGTCATCGTCACGATCGACGCCGACGGACAGCACGATCCTCGGGAGATGGAGCGGCTCGTCACTCCGTTGATGACCGGCGGCGCCGACATGGTTCAGGGGTCGCGCGTCATGGGCCATTTCGAGGTCGAATCCTCGATCCGCAAGCACGGCGTCAGCGCGTTCGCACGGTTGCTCACGTGGCTCGGGCGGACGAAGATCACCGATCCCTCGACCGGCTACCGAGCGATCACTGCGGAAGCGCTCAGGAAGCTCGACCTCCGTCAGGACCAGTTCTACGTGTCGGAGGTCATCCTCGACGCCGCTCGCAAGGGGTTCTCGGTCGTCGAGGTTCCCATCACCCTTCGCCGCCGCGCCAACGGGGCGACGAAGAAACCGAAGCCGCTGAAGTACGCGTGGGGATTCAGCAAAGCCATCGTCAGGACCTGGTTCCGCTAACTTTCGTAACTGAGCAACCGTGTGGGGGGCTCCAGTTACGAAAGTTTGCTAGACGGCGTCGGTCGTTAGGTAGTAGTCCTCTGCCTCTTCGTCCCACTCGAGATCCACGACGCCCTTCGCGTTCGCCGCCTTCACGAACTGCAGGAAGCCCCCGTATCCGTAGTCCTTCTCGCTGAAGCCCGGCATCCGCTTCCGCAGCTCGTTCTTGAGCCCGGACAGCGGCGGCGCGCCGGTCCGTTGCTCCATCTCGGTCACGACATCGCGCAGCAATTCGAAGGCACGGCCCTCGCCGCCTCCGTCGGAGCTGAAATCAACGACCGGGTCACCCTGGGCGCTGCCCTCGCGCAGCTCGACGACCCCCATCGTCTCGAGGTGCCGCATGAGCTCGCCCCAGGTGCGGAACCCGTAGTCGGCCTCGGCGAACGTCGGGTCCTTACGCAGGATCACGCGCTTGAGCATCGACGACAGCACCGGGTCGCCGGAGCCCTGCAGTCCCGACAGCGTCCGAGTGATGAGGCGCGCGAGGCGTCCGAGGTCGGACGAACCACTTCCGTCGTCCTTGCCCTTCGGTTCGTCGCCGTTCTTCGCCCCGCCGCCGACGAGCCGTCCGTAATAGATGAACTCGTCGCACGCCCCCGGCAGCAGCTCGGAGGTCGAGCCCTCGACACCGACACCGATGACCTTCTTGTTGAGCTCCCGCAGTTTCAGCACCAACGGCGTGAAGTCGGAATCCCCGGACGCCACGACGAAAGTCGTGATGAAGTCGCGTTCGAAAGCGAGCTCGAGCGCGTCCACCGCGAGCTTGATGTCTGCGGCGTTCTTGCGGACGATCCCCGTTCGCTGCGGGATCTCGATCATCTCGATGCGTTGCCCGACGAGGTTCTGCCGGTATTCCGCGAACAGGTTCCAGTCGGCATAGGCGCGCCGAACGACGATCCGGCCCCGTTCCGTGAGCGCATCGACGATCAGCGCCATGTCGAGGTGCGCACCCCGTTCCTTGGCGCCGATAGCAAGGTTCTCGAAATCCAAGAACAGCGCGACGCGATCTTCCTCATCCGGCATGGACGTCAACCTCCTCGACATAGGGGGGTCTGTCAATCGCGCGCAATCCGATGCGACCTCGAGCGAGGCCGAGGATCGCGTCGCCGACCAGGTCGCGCCGCCACTCCTGCAGGACACGATGCTTCGATTCGTCCAGCGTTCCCGCGAAGAGATCGAGGAGCACGGCCTCGACCTCGGCCCGGGTTGCGACGAGATCGGTCGCCACGTCGGCGGCTTCACACCTCGCCCGGATCAGGGCATCGACCATGCCCGAGATCATCTTCACCCGCGCTTGCGCGCTGCGGGACGGCGCGCGTCCCTTCTCGATCGCGCCCCCTTCGCGGCCCGCCTTGATCGCTGCGAGGATCGCTCGTCCGGACCGTTCGGCTTCCTTCGCATTCATCCCTCGAACGTCTTTCAGAGCATCGAGGGAGCCGGGCTGACGACGCGCTATCTCGATAAGGGTCTGGTCCTTCACGATCCAACCTCGCGGGACGTCCCGTCGCGACGCGGTTTCCTCGCGCCATCTCGCGATCTCGCGGAGGATGCCCAGCTGCTTGCCGCTGAGAGCTCCGCGACCCCCCACGCGCAGATAAGCGCGCTCGGGATCGACCGCAAAGGTCTCCTCACGTTCGAGAGCCGCCATCTCGGCGCGGATCGAATCGAGGCGGTTCTTCTCGGCGAGTTCGCGCTCGAGGGCATCGGCAGCGTCGATCAGATAGCGCACGTCGTCGGCCGCGTAAGCCAATTGCGCGTCGCTCAGCGGTCGCCGGCACCAGTCCGTGTAGGACTCGCCCTTCTCGATCTTGGCCCCGAGCACGCTTTCGACCAGCCGGCCGTAGGAGAGGGACGATCCGAATCCCGCGAAGCCGGCCGCGATCTGGACGTCGAAGACGCGCTGCGGTACGGCGCCGAAACGCTCGTAGAAGAGCTCCAGGTCCTGGCGTCCGGCGTGAAGGATCACTTCGACCTCGGGGGCCGCGATCAGGTCGGCCAACGGTGCGAGGTCGACCTCTTCCAGTGGGTCGACCAGGACGATGGTTCCGGCGACGTTGAGCTGAACGAGGCAGAGCCGGGCGCGGTAGGTGCGCTCGCGCATGAACTCGGTGTCGATCCCGAAACGTCCCGCCGCTCGGGCACCCGCGACCATTCGGTCGAGGCTCCCCTGGTCGCGGATGACCTCCGATGGCGGCTCCGGCCTCACGCTTCGGGTAAACCCAACTCCCGTGCGATGAGGATCCGCATGACCTCAGACGTGCCCTCGCCGATCTCGAGGATCTTGGAGTCCCTGAAGTGGCGGCACACCGGAAACTCCTCGATGTAGCCGTAGCCCCCATGGATCTGCACGGCTTCCCGGGCGACGTCGACCGCGATCTCGGATGCGTACAGCTTCGCCATCGCGGCCTCTTTCTTGTACGGCCGTCCTTGTTCCTTCAGCCACGCGGCGCGGTAGTACGCGTTCCGTGCGAGTTCCGTCTTGGTCGCCATGTCTGCGATCTTGAACTGGAGTGCCTGGAAGGTCCCGATCGGACGACCGAAGGCGGTGCGCTCGCCGACGTACCGGACGCATTCGTCGACGCAACCTTGTGCGAGCCCCACCGCGAGCGCGGCGATCGCGATCCGGCCGTCATCGAGGATCTTGAGGAAGTTGGCGAACCCACGCCCCCGTTCCCCCAGGAGGTTCTCTTCCGGAACGCGGCAGTCGTTGAACGAGAGCTCGTGCGTGTCGGAATGCCACCAGCCCATCTTTCGGTAGGGCTTACCGACCTCGAACCCCGGTGTGCCCGTAGGCACGACGATCGCCGAGATCTCCTTGCGCCCGTTCATCTCGCCCGTCACCGCCGTGACCGTGACGAACGAAGTGATCGGGGTTCCGGAGTTGGTGATGAACGACTTGGATCCGTTGATGACCCAGTTGCCGTCCTCGACAACGCCAGTGGTTCGCGTCGCTCCCGCATCGCTCCCACCACCGGGCTCCGTCAACCCGAAACCGGCGAGGGAGTCACCTGCCGCCAGCGGTGGTAGCCACCGCTGTTTCTGATCCTCGTTGCCGAAGCGATAGATGGGCATCGCGCCGAGGCCCACCGCGGCTTCCAACGTGATCGCGAGCGACGAATCGACGCGGGCCAGCTCTTCGATCGCCAAGCACAGGGTCAGGAAATCTCCCCCCGAGCCGCCGTACTCCTCGGGGAACGGGAGCCCGAAGAGGCCCAGCTCGGCCATCTGCTTGACGGCCTCCATGGGCAACTCGTGCTCGTGGTCCCACCGCTCCGCGTTCGGACGAACGGCGTCCTCGACGAACTCGCGGACGGTCTTCTGGAACTCCTGCTGTTCGGGAGCGAGATCGAAATCCATCAGCGGAACAATCGCGGCAGCTTGGCCTTTGCCCCCAGTGAGCCGTGAACCCTCAATCGTCTACGGAGAAGTGCGATGCGCGGGTCGAGACGCTCGACGGCGATCTTGGCCCAGTCCCCCGCCGAGACCTCGAGCCGCAGCGCAGGTTCCCCGGCGCGGCCGGGTTTCGCTTCAGCGTGACCGTTGGTCACGATCAGATGCCACGGCTCGGCATCGGTGAACGCCCACTCGATCGGGCCACCGAGCGAACGCGCAACGTCGAGGTCGAGCCCGCGGACCATGCCGTCGAAGAGAAGCTCGAGCGACTCGCGATCCATCACCGGCTCTCGTCGGTCGTCGCCGATGACGCCGGCACGGATCAATACCCACAGATCGCGCGCCCGTTCGTCGTAACTCTGCTCCGGGTCTTGCCGCGCGAGCATCCGTATCTCCATCGGATCGATACCGAGCCGCTTCGCTTTGGTGACGAACGAGCGGTAGCCGAACGCGTAGATCTCTTCGAGGGTGAAGTCGAACGCCTCGGCGTAGCTCCGATCGAGGTTCGGCGGGACGAAGACGCCGGCCGTGAAACGGAAGACCCGGTTCCACATCTCGATCGCCGCGGCCCGGCATTCGTCGGACGATCTGATCAGTTCGCCGAGGAACTTGATCCCGAACGCCA
>DASSMG010000287.1:0-9303 GCA_035688995.1 Actinomycetota bacterium | reverse complement strand
GCGCTCGGCGATCCGGCCCCCGACGATCTGCAGACCCAGGTGCTCGCCGCGACGGATCCGGCGAACCCCTACGGTGCCGCGCTGCCGTGGCCGGAGCGCGACGGCGGACATCGCGCCGGGCGCAAGTCCGGTGCGCTCGTGATCCTCGTTGCGGGAACGCTCGTCATGTACGTCGAGAAGGGCGGCCGGACGCTCCTCAGCTATTCGGATGACGAGAGGCTCGTGCAGCCCGCGGTCGACGCTCTGGTGCTCGCCGTTCGCGATGGGATGCTCGGCCGCCTCACGGTACAGAAGGCGGACGGGACCGCGATCGAGGACTCGCCGTTCGCCGACGCACTGCTGCAAGCGGGGTTCCGGTTGACGTCGCGCGGTCTTCGCCTGCGAACCTGATCGCCGGTGCCCGAAGGCGACACCGTTCATCTGGCCGCCCGGCGGCTCAACGCAACCCTGGCCGAGAACGTGCTGACGCGCACCGACTTCCGCGTGCCCGCCATCGCGACGACCGATCTGGGTGGTCGCGTTCTGCGCGAGGTCGTCCCGCGGGGCAAGCACCTGCTGTTCCGCATCGACGGAGGCGTGACGCTGCACACGCATTTCAAGATGGAGGGGAGCTGGCACCTCTACCGCCATGGGGAGCCGTGGCGCGGACCGGCCGACCAGGTGCGTGCCGTCCTCGAAACGGAGGACTGGGCCGCGGTCGGGTTCCGCCTCGCGATCTGCGAACTGATCCCAACCGAGCGCGAGAGTGACGTCGTCGGCCACCTCGGCCCCGACGTTCTCGGCCCCGACTGGGACGCCGGCGAGGTCCTGACTCGCCTGCTCGCCCGCGGCGACGACCGCATCGGCGACGTGATCGCCGATCAGACGGTCATGGCCGGCCCCGGGAACATCTATCGCTGCGAGGCCTGTTTTCTGCGCGGCGTCCATCCGGACACCCTGGTGCGTGCGGTGCCCGATCCGGCGCGCTTGGTGGGACTGATGAAGCGCCTCATGGAAGCGAACCGCGACACCGGCATGCAGGTGACGACCGGCGATCGCAGGCCCGGTCACACGCAGTGGGTCTACGGCCGCAGGGCCGAGCCCTGCCGCCGGTGCGGGACACCGATAGCCACGCGCGAGGACCGGTTCCGGAACTCGACCCGGGTGACCTACTGGTGCCCGCGATGTCAGCCGATCGGCCCTTGACTTGGGCTCTGTCACCAGGTACCTTGTGTCATAAGGTACCTGGTGACAGAAGCCGGGTCCCGATCGGAAGGGGTGAGATGGATACGACGGTCGAAGCGGCGCAGCGAGAGTTGTCGCGAGGCACGCTCGAGCTGGCGATCCTGGCCCTGATCGAGGAGCGGCCCCGCTACGGCTACGACCTCCTGACGTCCTTGACCGACGCGACCGACGGCGCGTTCGGGATCAAGGAGGGGACGTTGTATCCGGTGCTCCATCGCCTCGAGGACGCGGGGTCCATCGAGGCATCGTGGCAGGCGGAGGGGCGCACCGCCCCCCGCAAGTACTACTCGCTCACGAAGTCCGGCAAGGAACGACTTGCGCTTCTGTCGAGCGAATGGAGACGGCTCGCAACCGGGATGGACCGGTTGCTCGATGGAGGAGGCAAACGATGATCGACGCATACCTCAACGGCGTCGAGAGATGGACCGCAGGTCCCGAGTCACGCAAACGGCAGATCAGGGCGGAAGTAGCGGAGCACCTCGCCGCGGCGGAGCAGGCGGGCGACCTCGATGGGGCGATCGCTCGTCTCGGCACTCCGCGAGAAGCAGCGACGACCTTCTCGGAGGGTTACTCCTTCGAGCCGGCACCGGTTCCGCGGCGGCTGGGGGCCGCGCTGATCGACATGGCCATCTTCGCCGGTCTGCTCACCGCAGCCGCAGGTATCGGAGCGATGTCGGCAGCCCAGAGTGACGATGGGTCCGGAACCGTTGCGATCGCGGTCGTAGCCGTGCTGATGTTCGTAGGGGCCGGCTTCTGGTGGGCGATCGGGCTCACACTCATGGAATGGCGCGTGGGACGGACTCCGGGCAAGGCCGCCCTGGGCCTAAGGGTCATCGCGGAGACGGGTATCGCTCCGTCGTTCCCGCAGGTTCTGGTGCGTAGGCTGACGCTAGTGTTCTCCGGCCCACTGCAGATCATCGATTGGGTGTTCATGTTCTTCAACCCGAAGCACCAGCGAGCGTTCGACATCATCGCCCGGACGGTCGTCGTCCAGGACGAGCGCTCCGCGGCGCTGGAGATGGCTCCCGCGTCTTGATGGACGACGTCTACCGCGACAGGATCGCCGCGCTCACCCGGATCATGGGGGAGCGCGGCGTTCGACACCTGTGGGTCGAGCCATCGACGGGTTTCAGGTACCTCACCGGGCATCTGCCGATCAGCATGGAACGACTCACCGGGCTATTGGTATCGGCCGAGGGAAACGTCGCTCTGCTGAGTCCGACGATGCTGGCTCAGGAGCTCGACGGGATCACCGAAGACGTGAGGGCGTGGGACGACTCCGAGGGCCCCACCCGTGCGACCGCGGGCATCCTCGATGGTGTCGACAAGCTGCACGTGCAGGGGAGCCTGGCGATGTGGATGTTCGACGCGCTCCGTTCCTCCGCGTCGGTGGACATCGATGTCGACCCGGGCTGCATGTCGTCGCTACGCGAGCACAAGGACCTGCACGAGGTCGACATCCTTCGACGCTCCGCGAAGATCGCCGACGACACCCAGGTCTGGATATCGACCCAGGATGTGCGTGACCTGACCGAGAACCAACTGCGCGGCCGCATCCGGGCCCACTTCCTCGAACTCGGTGTCGATCCGAGCCCGCCGCTGGTCGCGACCGGCGCCAACGCTGCGATGCCTCATTACGAAGGCGGTGACGTCGAGATACTGCCGGATCGTCCGTTGTTGTGTGACTTCGGCGCGGCACTCGACGGTTATTGGTCCGACATCACCCGCGTGTTCATGCCGAACGGGATCGAGGATCAGGTCTCGAAGGCCTACGAGGTCGTGTGCGCGGCGTACGACGCCGCGTTCGCAGCGGTCGCTCCCGGCGTTCGGTGCCGCGACGTCGATGCGGCGGCTCGCAAGGTGATCGACGACGCCGGGTTGGGGGACCGGTTCATCCACCGCACCGGGCACGGCGTCGGCCTCGACGTCCACGAACCGCCGTTCCTCGACGGCGGCAACGACGCGGAGCTCGAGGTGGGGCACGTATTCAGCATCGAGCCGGGCGTGTACGTCCCCGGAGGTTTCGGCCTGCGCTACGAGAACCTCGTCTATCTTGGTCCCGACGGTCCCGAGGCGCTCAACCGGGCCCCCCGCTATCTGCGCCTGGGGGCGGAGGCGGGCTAGTAGTACCGGCCGCCACCGCGCGGGGATGGGTCGGGTAGCCCCGCAGGGCTCGCTGCCAGAACCCGACGTCGTGCCACGCCTCGAACTTGTAGCCGACCTTCTCGAAGGTTCCGCACGGGGTGAAACCGAGTGACTCGAAGAGGGCGACGCTGGCGACGTTCGGGAGCGTGACGCCCGCGATGGCCGTCACGTAGCCGCGTTCCTTGAGCTCGTCGAGGACGCCCATCACCAACCGGCGTCCGACCCCCTGACCACGGAAACCGGCGGCGACGTAGACGCTCACCTCCGCCGACCATGCGTACGCGTCCCTGGTTCGGAACCCGGTTCCCTTCGCGAACCCGACGACGTGCCCGGCTTCCTCTGCGACGAGGAACGAGTAGGTCTTGACCGTCCGCTCGATATCGGACACGAAACGATCGACCGGGGGGACGGTGTATTCGAACGAGACGGCCGTCTCGATGACGAAAGGTGCATAGATCGCGCGGATCTCGGCCGCGTCTTCGGGTCGTGCCTGCCTCAGCCCCACCATCCTTTCGAGGATTACACGCGGACCCTGTCGGAACCTGGTTTGTTCCCCCAAGCGTCGGAAACCCCTACTCTGTAGTGACGCAGTCAGGGGGTGACCGTGGTTTACGACGCATTCAAGGATCAGCTGCCCGATATCGATCCTGAGGAGACCCAGGAGTGGATCGACGCGCTCGATCAGGTGATCGAGACGTCCCCCGGTCGCGCGCGCTTCCTGCTGTACCGGATCCTGCTGCACGCGCGCTCGCGCCAGATCGGTCTCCCCTCGATGGTCTCGAGCGACTACATCAACACGATCGCGCCGGAGGAGGAGCCCTACTTCCCGGGTAACGAGGAGATCGAGCACCGCATCCGTCGGATCATCCGGTGGAACGCCGCCGTGATGGTGTCGCGGGCCAACAAGGCGCACGACGGCATCGGGGGTCACATCTCGACCTACGCGTCGGCCGCGTCGCTGTACGAGGTTGGCTTCAACCACTTCTTCCGCGGGCACGACGCCGACGGAGGCGGTGACCAGATCTTCATCCAGGGACACGGTGCGCCGGGGATCTACGCGCGCGCGTTCCTCGAAGGCCGACTGACAGAAGAGCAGCTCGATAACTTCCGTCAGGAGGCGTTCAACGACGGGCTGTCGAGCTATCCGCACCCCCGTCTCATGCCGCGCTTCTGGGAGTTCCCGACGGTCTCGATGGGGCTGTCGCCCCTGAACGCCGTGTACCAGGCCCGTTTCAACCGCTACCTCCACCACCGCGGCATCAAGGACACCTCGCATCAACGCGTGTGGTCCTTCGTGGGGGACGGCGAGATGGACGAGCCCGAATCCATGGCCGCACTGTCGCTGGCCGCGCGCGAGCGGCTCGACAACCTGATCATGGTCGTCAACTGCAACCTGCAACGTCTCGACGGTCCCGTTCGAGGCAACGGGAAGGTGATCCAGGAGCTCGAATCGAACTTCCGGGGCGCCGGATGGCACGTGATCAAAGTCGTGTGGGGGCGGGAATGGGACGAACTGCTGGCCCGGGACACGGACGGCGTGCTCGTGCACCAGATGAATTCGAAGCTCGACGGAGACTTCCAGAAGTACGCGGTCGAGTCGGGCGGATACATCAGGGAGCACTTCTTCGGACCGGACCCGCGCCTGCAAGAGATGGTTGCCCACCTCTCCGACGACGATCTCCGCAAGCTGCGTCGCGGTGGTCACGATTACCGCAAGCTCTACGCGGCGTATCGCACGGCGGTCGATCTCAAGGACGCGCCGGTCGTGATCCTCGCCAAGACCGTCAAGGGCTGGGGGCTGGGGCAGAGCTTCGAGGGGCGGAACATCACCCATCAAGCGAAGAAACTGACCGAGGAAGAGTTGCGCGTCTTCCGCGACCGTCTCGAGCTACCGATCGAGGACGCCGATATCTCGGAAGGTTGCGCCCCCTACTACCACCCCGGCAAGGACTCCGCCGAGGTTCAGTACCTGCTGGCGCGTCGCCATGCGCTCGGTGGGTTCGTGCCGGAGCGCCGCTCGCTCGCGCCGCAGCTCGAGTTGCCCGGCGACGACCTCTACGAGGAGTTCGGCACGGGTACAGAGCAGAACGTCGCGACGACCATGGCGTTCGTCCGGGTCCTTCGGAAGCTGTTGCGGGACAAGAACATCGGCCGGCGCGTGGTTCCGATCATCCCGGACGAGGCGCGCACCTTCGGCATGGAGTCGTTGTTCCCCGACTTCAAGATCTACGCGGCCGGGGGCCAGCTCTACGAGCCCGTCGACGCAGCTCATCTCCTCGCCTATCGCGAGAGTCAGCAGGGTCAGATCCTCGAGGAGGGCATCACCGAGGCGGGCTCGATGGGGTCGTTCACCGCCGCAGGCACGTCGTACGCAACCCACCGCGAGCCGATGATCCCGTTCTTCATCTTCTATTCGATGTTCGGTTTCCAACGAATCGGCGACCAGATCTGGAGCTTCGGCGACCAGCGCGGGCGCGGCTTCCTGCTAGGCGCCACCTATGGCCGCACGACGCTCAAGGGTGAGGGATTGCAGCACCAGGACGGGCACACGCTCCTTCTGGCGAGCACCAACCCTGCGTGCCGTTCCTACGACCCCGCGTTCGCCTACGAGATCGCGACGATCGTGAAGGACGGCTTGCGCCGGATGCTGCACGACGACGAGGACGTCTTCTATTACCTCGCCCTCTACAACGAGCCGTATCCGCAACCGGCGATGCCTGAGGGTGTCGAGGAAGGGATCGTGAACGGTCTCTACCGGTTCCGCACGGCCCCCAACGGCAGCAAGCAGAAGGTCCAGCTCTTCGGTTCCGGCAGCATCATGATGCAGGCGCTCGAAGCGCAGCGCCTACTCGCCGAGCACCACGACGTTTCGGCGGACGTGTGGAGCGCGACGTCTTACCAGCAACTCCGGGTCGACGCCCTCGAGACCGAGCGGTGGAACCGTCTGCATCCGGGAGAGGCCCGGCGGGTTCCGTTCGTCACTCGCAGTCTCGAACAGGCCGACGGTCCCGTCATCGCGGTGTCCGATTCGATCAAGGCGGTGCCGGATCAGATCGCACGCTGGATCCCGCAACGCTTCGTGCCTCTGGGGACGGATGGTTTCGGACGATCCGACGATCGTCCGGCCCTGCGGAAGTTCTTCGAGGTCGACGCCGAGAGCATCGTCATCGCGGCTCTCTCCGCGCTGGCGGAACAGGGCGATGTCAAGCCGGAGGTCGTCGAGGAAGCGCTCCGCCGCTACGGCACCGACCCGGAGCGTCCCAGCCCGCACCTTCCGCACTAGCGGTGGAGGTCTTCAGGACTCCCGACGAGAGGTTCGAGCGTCTGCCGGGATACGACTTCCAACCCAACTACATAGATCTATCGGGCGATCTCGCCGGCCTGAGGATGCACCGCGTCGACGTGGGCACCGGGGACCCCGTTCTCTGTCTGCACGGAGAACCGACGTGGTCGTTCCTCTACCGCACGATGATCCCCGCCATCTCCGAGGTAGCGCGCGTGGTTGCTCCCGACCTGATCGGATTCGGACGCTCGGACAAGCCGACCGATCGCGATTGGTACAGCTACGACCGGCACACCGATTCGGTGGTGCAGCTCATCGAACAGCTCGATCTGAATGGGGTCACCCTCGTCGTGCACGACTGGGGTGGTCCCATCGGCTTGCGCGTCGCGGTCGAGAACCCGGATCGCATCGCGCGACTCGTGATCCTCAACACCGGTGTCTTCCGCCCGGGACCCAACTGGCCGACGCCGGGGTTCGCGGCGTGGCGGCAGTACGCGGTGGACACCCCCGACCTGCCCATCGGGTCGCTGATCCAGGGAGCCACGACGACGAACCTGTCCGACGACGTCGTTGCGGCCTACGACGCGCCCTTCCCGACGGTCGATTCGAAGGCCGGCGCCGCCGCATTCCCACTGCTCGTGCCGATGACCGCCGAAGACGACGGTGCCGCGACGATGATCGAAGTGCGGGGCGCGCTCGAACGTTGGGACAAGCCCACGCTGGTCGCGTTCTCGGATGCGGATCCGATCTTTCCGCAACGCGCTGGGGAACGTCTCGCCGAGCGGATCCCGGGCGCGGTCGACTTCGTTCCCATCTCGGGGGGCGGACACTTCCTCCAGGAGGACCGGGGTGACGAGATCGCCGCGCACGTAGTGAGGTTCCTGGGCGCCTGATCGAGCGCGTTTGCGGTGCGGCGCCTCGGCCTGTTAGGCAACAGCCCATGCCCGTCGTGGTTCTGCGTCAACCTCTGCGCGATATGGCCGAAGGGAACGCGCGCGTGGAGGTCACCGGCACCACCGTCGGCGAGGCTCTGGCCGCGCTCGAACGGATCCATCCGCGCACGAAAGGGTGGGTGCTCGACGAGCACGGCGACATCAGACGTCACGTGAACGTTTTCGTAGACGGAGAACGTGCATCCGCAGAGCATGTGCTCGACGGCGACGCGGAGTTGAACATCATCCAGGCGATCTCGGGAGGTTAGAGAGATGGAATTGCTCGTGGGGACGCGTAAAGGTCTGTTCGTTCTCCGCGGAGACCGCGGCGCGGCGATGGACGTTGCTCACCGCGCCTTCGAGGGCAGCGACGTCGAGTTCGCGATCCGCGACCCTCGAACGGGCACTTACTACGCAAGCGTCACGAGCGGCTGGTTCGGCCCCCACCTATATTTCACCGACGACCCGACCGGTGAATGGCAGCAGTCCGAAGGGCCGGCGTTCCCCGAGGATATCGACGCGAAGCTCGTGAGGACATGGATCATCCAGCCCGGCGAAGAAGACGGGGTCCTGTGGGCCGGCGTCGACCCGGCCGCGTTGTTCAAGTCCGGCGACGGCGGCCGCACGTGGGAGCTCAACCGCGAGCTGTGGGAGCACAAGACCCGACTCGATTGGCAGCCCGGCGGCGGGGGGCTCGCCCTCCATTCAATCGCGCCGTGGCCGGGGGATCCCGACCGTCTCGCGGTGGGCGTATCCGCGGCCGGCGTATGGATCACCGAGGACGGCGGACGATCGTGGCGCAACGGGGGCAAGGGCATCGTCCCGCGTTACATGCCGGAAGAGGCTCGCGAGGAAACGCTGCAGCTTTGCATCCACAACATGCACCGGGCAGCGAAGGATCCTTCGACCGTCTACATGCAGTTCCACGGAGGGGTGTACCGGTCCGACGATGCGGGCGAGACGTGGACCGATATCGGGACGGACACGGGATTGCCTTCGGACTTCGGATTCCCGATGGTGACCGACCCGAACGATCCCGCGCGCGCGTTCGTCATACCGCTGGTCGCGGACGCCGATCGCGTCACACCGGGCGGCGCCCTCCGCGTCTTCGAGACCGGCGATCGGGGTGCGACGTGGCGTTCTTCCTCCAACGGCCTGCCGCAGAACAACGCTTACCTCACGATCCTCAGGCAGGCGTTCGGCCACGATGGGGGAGACCCGCTCGGCCTCTACTTCGGCGCCACTTCCGGACACGTTTTCGGCTCCGGCGACGGGGGCCGTTCGTGGACGACGGTCGCGGACTTCCTTCCCCCCGTGCTGTCGGTCCGCGTCGGGGCGGCGTGACTCAGGTGATCGGTTAGACGGCTTTGTCGAGAGGCCGGTGCGTCGGCGCGATCGCGGCGCCGATCGCGGCCCGGACCGCCTCGCGCATCGACTCGACCGAATCGAAGTCGAGGGGGTCGACCGGCTCCAGGACCTGAACGTAGGCGTCCATCCGATCGCGCACGATGAGCCCACGCTTCGGCAACGTCGCCCCGGTTCCGGTGAGCGCTACGGGGACCACCGGACGCCCCGTGTCCATGGCGAGTCTGAAGGCACCGTCCTTGAAGGGACGCAGTGCAGCCGACTCGGAGCGGGTGCCTTCCGGAAAGATCAACACGGAGATATCCGAGTTGAGGTGATGACGGCACGTCTCCATCATCTTCACGGTCGACTCAC
>DASSMG010000286.1:0-4290 GCA_035688995.1 Actinomycetota bacterium | reverse complement strand
AGCCCCGAGCCCCTCGAGCGTGTGGGGGGATCGCTGGCGGACCTGCTCCGGCAGCGACTCGCCGAGGTCCGACCCCCCGCCTAGTCCGGGCCGCCCGCTCAAAAATCCCGAATCATGGGCAGGAATCCTTCTATGACACTCGTAATACTCTCTATGACGCCTGGCATAACCGCCGGGAGCACTGCTAGGGAGGGAGCGGAGCCATGAAGACATCCTTGGGATACCGGAGTGCGGCCATCCTGCTGGCGGCGGGGCTTCTGATCGCCGATGGAGCGGCCTCGGTTGCGGCTCCTCGGGGGAAGGGCACGACGTTCGAAGGTTCCTGCTCGTTCGAAGGCACGGTGAAGTTCGACCCCGGAGCCACCTACGTGACGCAACCTCTCCATTACGACTACCCCGGGGAAGGCACATGCAGCGGGACGCTCAACGGCACGGAGGTTAAGGACGTCGCGGTGAGCGTCCATCAGTACGGAGCTGCCGAAGGCACGTGCGCGGATGCACATACAACCGAGCCGGGTAACGGCGAGTTGAGGTTCCCCGATGGGTCGGTCCTCACGTACACGCTGGAATTCACCTACCAACTACCGGAAACGGACTTCTCCTTCCGAGGATCTCGCTCGGGACAAGCGCATGGGACCGGCACGTTCCAGACCGACCGAAACGATCCCGCAACGCCGGCGAAGTGCGCCACTCCGACGGGGGCTACGGACGTGCCCATGGACATGACGCTGACGACGGACGGTCCCTTGGTCGGCAGTAAGAAGTAGCGAGTTCTTAGCTCGTTTGGCGCGGCGCGCGGCTAAGGTTCTTATCCCGAGGGACGGAGGCTCATGATGCGAGACCGCGACGAACAGAGGCCCATGCGGTACGCGGCTCTCATCTATTTCGTGGGCATCGTCGTGCATACCGCCGATCACTTTCGCCGCGGCACCGACGTGATCACTTCCCAGGTCCTGTGGCTCGGCTACCTCGGCTTCGCGGCCGCCGCTGTTGCCTTCGTCCTCATCCTGATGCGCCACCCGCTCGCTCCACTCGTGAGCACCGTTGTTGGTTTCTCGGTCGCGCTCGGCGTTTCCGCCGTCCACCTCTTGCCGCACTGGAGCTCGTTCAGCGACGCGTTTCCCGGCGCTCACGGCACGGGAGTAACGGGCGTTTCCTACGCGGTGGTGCTGCTCGAGATCGCCGGTGCACTCGCGCTCGGGATAACGGGCCTTCGCGCGCTGCGCGACCAAGGCGGAACGCGCGATCTGCAGAGCGCCTAGGTGCCGACCGCACTAACGAGCGTTCGCAGCTCCTGGATCCGGCTCCCCAGCGCCGGCACCTGATCCGCTTCGCGCGCGTCGGGCCACGGCCACTCGAGCCACAGCGGCGCGGTCTCGGCCCCCGCGGCAACCACCGGCTTCTTGTCGGCTTCGATCTTCTCGAGCGCGCTGAGCAACGCCTCGGGATAGCGAGTGAAGCCCAGCGCCAGGATGTCGCGCTGTCCCGCTTGCCGTCTCAGCGTTCGCGCCCGTAACCGTCGCGCCAACCGCACCGAGACCACGAGCGCCAACTGCACCATGACGCGTTCGCTCTTCTCGGACAACTCGATCGTCCGGCCGGTGACGGCCGAGGTCCACGTTGCGACCCCGGTGTCGAAGCTCGTTACGCGACTCAACTCGTAGGCGAGCACGGCCTCGAGCTCGTCGCGCGTCAGTCCGTCCACCAACCCCCGCGTCACCACGATCGTCGCTCGCTCGGGCTTGCGTCCCACCGAACAGGAGTTGAGTGCGACGTCTTCGAGAACAGCGAGTGGAGGTGCCGGCACCCCCGCCGCGATCGCGACCGCTTCCAGGATCCCGGCGACGCGCTCGTCCGCCGCGCCGGCCGAGGGCAACGACCGCTCGAGCTTCCCGAGGCGGCCCCGCATCATCCCGAAAGCCATCAGCGTGCCGATCGCGATGAATCCCCAGAAGAGCCACGCCATGACCGGACTGCTCAACCATCCCGCAGCGACGGCCCATGCGATCGCGCCGGGGATGCCGCGGATGATCTTCCAGGCGAGCCCGAAGTCGCCGCCCTCGAGGACTCCTCGCACGAACAGGATGCCGATGGTGCCGATCAGGACGGCCACGATGAAGACGAGCACGGCGATCCAGTAGTTGACGAGCCCGGCGATCGCAAGGAGGACGATGCGCGACCGGTTCCGGCGCATCACGTCCTCGTACTTGTCTCCCACCGCTCGATTGTGACGGAGCGCTCTGGACTTCTCGACCCCCTTGGGAGCAGGATTCTCGTATGCGATCGGGCCGGACCGGCTGGGTCCTCGTCGTGGCGTTCCTGGGAATGGGCATCGCGCTCTGGCTCACGGTGCCGGACGCCTGGATCGGTCAGATCTTCGTCGGGGTCGCCGTGTTCCTGGCGGTCGTCTACCTCGTCATGAATCGGTCGACGGCCAAAGCCCAGCTCCCCAACGGTCTTCAGGTCTCGGATCTGCCGGGCGTGACCACACAACCGAGCACCTGGAACTCTCCGGGCACCCCGGCGGACATCAAGGTTTCGACCACGACCAAGACCTTCACGGCCGGCGACGATGTCGGCGCCGCGGTGATGGAGGCGCTGAAGCAGTCGGGGATCGATCCCGCCCAGGGTGGCACCTATGATCTGAACAACGTTCCGGCGGCCCGCGACGCGGTGCTCAAGGCACTGAGCGATCACGGCGTCGACATCGCGCATCAGATCGCGGCGATGACTCCCGGTGTCCCGATCGAGCAAAGCTCCGAGCCCGTCGACGCGATGCAGAAGTTGAAACAGCTCAAAGACGCGGGGCTCATCTCCGACGACGAGTTCGAGCAGAACAAAAAGCGCATCCTCGAAGGGCTCTAGGGGGCCGCTCCGGCGGGTTCGGAAATCGCCCTTCTGGGTAGATATCCAGTAGCCGAAAGGAGTGATGCTGGATGTCGACTTCGGACAAGATCAGCAACAAGGCCGAGGAGCTCAAGGGCAAGGCCAAAGAAGGTATCGGCGACGCTACGGACGACAAGTCGCTCGAGAACGAAGGCAAGTGGGACCAGACCAAAGGCAACATGAAGCAGGCCGGCGAGAAGGTCAAAGACGCCTTCAAGAGCTAGTCACCAGAACAACGAGAAGGGCCCCGCAAGGGGCCCTTTTTTCGTGCGGCGATCGTGTCCAGGTCTAGGTCTGGGTCGGCGGCGTTGCCGGACCCGCGAGGTTCCGATCGCGCAGCCACAACGACACATGCGCGGGGTGAACGGTCTCGGAGATGACGCCCACCAGCTCGCGCGACACCGTCGGCAGATCGAACTCGTTTCGCAACCTGGCCGTGAACGTGTCAATCGTGCGCGCCGCGTCGTAGCGCGAGCGGTAGAAGCGTCGGTCGATGATCTTCTGGATGCGGCGACGGAACGGGCCGAAGAGCGCGGCGACCGCCAGCGTCGAACCGGCCACCGCGACGTCCGAACCGTGGGTCAACGGATCGAGAACCGTCTCGAGGATCACCACCGACATCAGGTACGCGGCGGCCAGCGAGATCGTCAACGCCAGGTAGACGAGCGTTCGGTTGACGATCACCCCGATGTCGTAGAGGTGATACCGGGTAATCGCTATGCCGACCGCGACGGGGATCCCGACGATCGCGCTCAGGACTGCAATCGACCCCGCCACCTGTCCCAGCGATGGATAGGAACGTCCCCCGAGGATCGCAACTACCGCAGCAACCACCCCGAGGCCGAGCGCGAAGGCGAGCCAGCGCAGTTGCTCGCGCAGTTCGGTAGAAGCGTGACGTCTGCGGAAGATCGGTGCCACCGCGCAAGCCATGAGCGAGACGACCGCTACCGGGATCATGATCGGAACGTTCGCGGCGGGCACGGCCTGGCCGACGATCGCGAGCCCCCACGACCCCAGCGTGATCCAGAGAACGACTCGCCAGAATTGGTTCGCGGGAGCTCCGGTCGGGAACAGCAGGAGGACGAGCCCGAAGAACAGGTACATGGTGGGCCACAGCGCCGCGGCGATGGGATTGTCGCCGTGCTTGCCGCTCAGCTCACCGAGTTCGATCAGAAGGAAGAAGAACGTGCTTGCCGCGCACAGCGCGCCGAACCCCAGGAGAAGCCACCCCATCATGTTGCGCGTGCGGGCGGCGATGATGGCGCCGACGACCGCGTAGCCCGGCACGAAGAAAATGTGAGGGGTAAAACCTCCTCCGCCTCGACGACCGAGGTACACGCCCATGACGATGCTTGCAGCGAGGACCACGAAGGTTGCTGCGAGGACCAACCAGGGAGCGACTCG
>DASSMG010000285.1:0-3688 GCA_035688995.1 Actinomycetota bacterium | reverse complement strand
CATCCAGGCCGAGGGTTACAAGACTCTGGCCGAGGGATCTCAGGTGACCTACGAGGCCCGTCAGGGTCAGAAGGGTCCCGAGGCGACGAACGTAGTTCCCGTCGCGTAGATCTTCGGATCTGAATGAGGAGGCTCCTTCGGGGGCCTCCTTTTCTTTTGCCCGGTCTAGCAGCCCTTGGGCATGTCGAGGGTGGTCCCCGGGTTGTCCTCGGCTTCGAACAGCACCGTGACCCAGATGATGTCGCCGTCGCGAGCCACGCCGACCCCGAGGTAGCGGAAGCGCTTGTCGAGGACGTTCGCGCGGTGAGGCGGGGATTCCATGAAGGCGCGGTGCAGCGAATGGACCTCAGTGCCGCGGCCCACGTTCTCGCCGATGATGCGCCAGCGCGTGACGCGCTCCGCAAGGGTCTTGTCGGGCGTGTGGTACAGCCGTTGCTCCCTCTTCATCGCCTGCGAGTGCACCTGCGCGACGTAGGACAACTCGTCGTCGAGCTCGAGCTTCTTGGCACCGTGCTCAGCGCGCGCGTCGTTCGTGTCGCGGGCCAGCTCCTTCTCCTCGTCGTTGAACAGGTGACACACGTGGTGCGGGGGTGGAGGAGGCGGGGGTGGTGGCGGGGGTGGCGGTGGAGGTGGCGGCGGGGGCGGTTGAGGCAAACCGTCGACCGTCATCATCTCGAGACCGCGGACCTGGTCGCTGGCGAACACGTAGCCGCGATGGAAATACGAGGACCACGTGTCGGCATCGTCGGGCCGGTAATAAGCGATCTCTTTCGGCGCGCTGGGGCTGGCGAAGTCGATGACGCTCGTCCCGCCGGTGTACCAGGACGCCACGACCTTGCGGGAGCCGGGAACGAAGTTGAAGTTGTGCGCGGTGCACGCCGCGGTAACGAGCGTCCCCACCGGAGACTCACCGCGCGGCGACGAGATGCTTCCCTCGAACGTGGGGTTCGACGGGTCGCTGATGTCGTACGCGTACAGCCCCCCGAGCAACGACCGCCCGGTGGTGCAGTCGTCGACCGTCCAGAGGCTTTCGTCTCCGATGACGAGCAGCTTGCCGTCGGGGCTCGCGATCGCCGAGTGAGGGAACTCCATGCGGGGCGGGATGTGCGCGAGCACGGTGGGGTGGACGGGATCGCTCACGTCCCACACCTGCGTCTCGAGCTGACCCGGACAGAAGCCGAGCTTGCGCGCCCCGTCGACGCTGAAGGACACGTCGTGACAGCCGAACGGGTTGGGCGTGAACGCGTTGACTACTTTCGGTGTGGCGGGGTCCGAGACGTCGATCACGTACTCGGCCCCGTCGTTCTCGGTGAGACCGCCGGGCGACGCGTAGATCAGGTCGCGCCCGGGGAACGCGGTCAGAGTGTGCGTCCCGTCGGGGAAGTTGAGACCACCGAGGTAGCGCGGGCTCCTCGGATCGGAGACGTCGATCAGACGAACCCCGGCACCGTCGCCGTGACCGCACGCGCCGTCGTAGAACCCGACGCCGATCAGGCCGTGATGGATCACCGCGACGTCGTTCTGCGAACCGGGGCAGGGCACGAAGCCCAGCGGTTTCGGGTCGAGGCCGGTGACGTCGTAGATGTGGATCCCGCCGTGGCTGCCCTGCTCCGCGGCGTAGACGAGCCCGTCGTCGAAGGCGACGTCGGTCGCCGATCCGTAGGAGAAGCGAGCGACGGGGTGGACGTTCGAGGTCTGCGACACGCCGGCCGCGTTGTCTAGGAGATGCGCCGGGCCGAGAACGAGTGCGGGCCCCGCGGACGCGCCGGACGAACCGCCGGCGAGCGCGACGACCACGACGGCGGTTGCGAGCAGCGACAGGTACCTGCGCTTCGACACTGACGACCTCCTCTACCGAGGAGGTTCGGCGGCGAAAGGCGCTCCCCTGCCGCATATTTCCTGCTTGGGATGGGCCCGATCACCTAGGTCCCGTGTCTAGGAAGAACCGTGGGCGACGTCGACGAGGCCCCGGCGCCAGCTCGGGTAGCGGAGCTCCCAGCCGAGGGCGGCCTTGGCCCGTGAGTTGTCGGCCGCGGGCGACTCGGTGAGCCACGTCACGAGCGCCTTCCCGGCCCCGGCCCGGGCCGCGATCACGGGGACCCGCAGTGGGGCTTTCGCGCCGAGCGCCTCGGCGAAGACGGGCAACCATTCGGCCTGACGCGCCGGTTCGTCGTCGCAGACGTTGTAGATCCCCGGCGGGGCGTCCAGCGCCAGCGTCGTCGCATGAGCGGCATCGCCCACGAAGACGAAATTGCTCACGCCGTCACCGGAACCGATCATCGGGAATCGCCGCGACGAGATCTGACGCCCGATCTCTCCGTCGGGCGCGTACCAGGTCCCCGGTCCGTAGAAGGAGCCGTAACGCAGGATCACCGTCTCGAGCTCCGACGCGAGCGCCCGTTCTTCGACGCGCTTCATCGTGCGCACCGACTCGCCTATGGGGTCGGGGGCATCGGTGAAGAACGGATCGTCTTCGGTCATCCTGCCGGGGCCCGGCGCGTACCAGAACGCCGAGCTCTGAAGGACGTGACGGCGCGCACCGGCGGCCCGAGCTGCCTCCAGAACGTTGCCCCCGCCCTCCCACCTCACGCGGTCGTTGCTCTTGTAGACATTCGAGAGACCGCGCGGCTTCATCGTTTGCGGCAGGCTCGTGAGCTCGTCGATGACGATCTCCGGGCGCGCCTCCGACATCGCGCGTTGCAGGGCCTCTTTGTCGTAGACGTCGACCTCGGCGACCCGCGCCCCGGCTTGCTCGAGCACCCGTAACCGCTCGGCGCTACGACCGAGCGCGGTTACCTCGTGTCCGCTCTCGACGAGCTCGGGGACGAGCAGGCGACCGATCGCTCCCGTCGCTCCGGCGACCGCGATCTTCACTAGAGGCTTACGGCGTGTACCAGCGTCGCCAGTCGTCGCGCGACAGCTTGAAGTGCCATCCCCCGCGATCGCGGCAATAGAGACCCGATGTCTTCGCGATGCAGTGCCACGCGCCTTGCTCCCACGTGTCGCCGTACTGCAGCACCTGGGGATCGCCGTTCGCGACCGTGTCGCCTGCACAGTTCGCCCGTGCCTTGCCGGCCCGTGGAAGGAGCAGGCCGACCCAGTCACCGGAACAGTGGCGGTGCGGGTGCAGCTTGAGGCCGGACCTGATGTCGCAGCGCAGGTAGTGGCCCTCGATGTTGCAGACGATGTTGTGCGACGGCGTCTGGAAGTTACGACCGGTGAGATCGGGAGACCCGGCCGCGGCGGGCGAGCTAAGAGCGAGCAACAAGGCGATCGCCACGGTGGCGAGGACGAGTGATGCGTTGCGACGGAGCTTCATCGGCACCTCCTTGTGGGATGTGCCGATGATGACACGCGCTAGTTCGGAGAACCACCGGGTCCGGCGATCAGTTCTTCGAAGCTGCAACTGAGGATGAGGTCCGCGTCGAGGAACACCAGCACCCTTCGGAGGATCGGGTGGATCGCCACCTCGTATTCCTGGCCGGGCTTGATGTTGGCACGTAGGAACTCGGTGAGGCGGGTGCTGATCAGCTGCTCTTCGACGGGGTCCATCCGGCGACGGTAGGAGCGCGAGCGCTCCGAGCCGGTGGTTCAAGTCACACATTCGTCACGTTTCGGTCGCGAGGGCCCGTACGCGAGTGGTGGATCGCCTTGTCCTGCTTGCCTCCGTGTGCTGGAGTGACTCTTG
>DASSMG010000284.1:0-2732 GCA_035688995.1 Actinomycetota bacterium | reverse complement strand
TCGCGACACCCGGCTTCTGACCGCAACCCGTGATCACCAACAGGGCCGCCGCTGCGACCGCCAGGACTCGAAGTGAGCGCGCCACCGACATCGTCTGTCTAGCCTTTCTTCCGCAACTTGAGTTTCTGGAACACGTTCTTGACCCCACCTGCCATCGCCGCGAATGTGCCGGTGCCTGCGGCCCCTTCGGCCGCTGCGACCCCGCCTTTCCGTTCTGCGTTCATGCGGTGGATCGTGGCAAGGACGCCGTTCGGACGTATCCCGGTGGTTTGCTCGATCACGACCGAGCGCACCAGCGAGAACCCGACGAGTCCGGCAAGGATCGCGA
Source organism: Actinomycetota bacterium (assembly GCA_035688995.1). GTDB lineage: Bacteria > Actinomycetota > CADDZG01 > CADDZG01 > WHSQ01 > DASSMG01. Next base: position 2,404 of record DASSMG010000284.1, on the reverse strand, counting down.
GCCACATGTAAGCGGGGAACTCCTGGACCTTCGGGACGTCCTCGATCGCGCCGACCGGGCTCTGCGAGGGAGTCGGCGCCGGTGCCGTGCCGCCACCCGTGCCGGTTCCCGTATCCGTGCCGGTACCGGTTCCGGTGTCGGTGCCGAAGGTCGTTCCGCCTCCGGTCCCCGTGCCGAACGTCCCGCTGCCGCCGGTGCCTCCCGTGGAACCGCCACCGCCGGTGGGCGGCGTGGTCGGCACGGTTTCGAGCGGCGTGTAGTCGAGGTTGGTGATGATCCCGTCCTGGAACTTCGGCCCGGCGAGAACCACGCGCCAGCTGTTGTTGGACTGGTTCTCGTCCTTGGCCGGTTGCCCGACGATCATGATCCCGGCGAGCGTGTTGAAGGTCTTGAGCCAGTTGGTCGCGTAGTCGGTCAGATCGAAGGTCCAGTAGAAGTCGGAACCGGGACCGGCGCCCTTGACCTTCATCTCCTTGCGCTCGGCGGTGGGAGCGCCGGAGCAATCGAACTTGGGCTGCTCATTGTAGGGACGCGCTTCGCCGTCACCGAAGAACTGGGTGACGAGACACGCCTGGAGCTCGTGGCCCTCGACGTTGACCGGGTCGGTCTCCTCGCAGGCGTCGTTCTGCGGGTCCTGGTCGGGCTTGCCGGTGTCGTAGCAACCCGACTTCGCTTCGCGGAAAGTCACCGTGAACTTCGATACGTCGGACCCCACCGGGATGAGGGACAGATCGAAGTTGACGGCCGAGATCTTGTTCTGGTTGTCGTAGTCGCCGTTGTGGACCTCGATCGGAAGTCGACCCGGACTACACGTCTGTCCTGCGGGCGAGCCGAGCTCGCCGGGGAGCTTCGGGCAGTAGGGGTTCGGGGTTTCGATCGTGACGGTCCCGACGTTCGGGACCTCTTGTTCCTTCTCCTGGGCATCGACCCAGTACCACGCGATCGTGTTCACGGTCGGCTCGGCCTTGGCCGCGCTCGCCGGTGCGATCAACGCTCCGCCGATAAGTCCCGCGGCGATCAGGCACACCGCGGCTACCCCAAAGATCCGTCGTCTGTTTCTCACGGCCACCCTCCGCAAAACCCCCGTGCGCGCCGCCCGCGCAAGCTCATTCGTGAGGAGGGGAAGCCTAGCATTTTCGCCCTTTTAGGCTCGCTAGCAGGGAGTTTGCTACGCTCGCAGCGTGAAGAAGATCCGTGCCGTCTGGGCATCCTTCTGGGCCGATGTCGATCGGCGGGTCCGGCTGGGCCGCATCCTGGGGCTGCTGTTCATCACGGCGGGTTTCGTCTTCATCTTCATCGCGTGGAACGGCTCGGCCTCGAAGAACGTGATCATGATGCAGTTCCCCTACGTGCTTTCCGGCGGGATCATGGGCATGGCGCTGGTCGCGACCGGTTCTCTCCTTCTATTGCTGTCCACCGTTCGTTCCGAGCGTCAGTTGCTCACCGACAAGATGGACGAGGTCACCCGGCTCCTCGGCCGCAACCTCGCCGGCCTTCAGTTCTCGGCGACGAACGGGGCGAGCGAGTCCTCGATCAAAGTCGTGGCTGCCAGCGCGCACTACCACCGGCAGGACTGCAAGATCCTCGAAGGCAAGGATGGCCTCACGCTCGTGTCGCTTCCTCAAGCCGTCGCCGAGGGCCTTCAGCCGTGCCGCGTGTGCGACCCGCCGATGTTGCTGGAGCAGGAAGTCGGTACCTCCGACCTCGCGGAGAGCGCGAGCTCGAACTAGTCGTCGAACGGGCGGAACACGAGTCCCGTGATCGCCTTCGGCCAGAAGTAACTCGCCTTCTGCGGCATCCGTTCGCCCGAGCTCGCGACATCCACCACCTGCGCGGCATCCATCGCGCGCAGGAGGAACCCGGCCGTGAATCCCTCGTCTCGCACGAGTCGGACGATCTCGTCCGGCTCCTTCGAGAAGCGCACGTCCTCGATCCCGGCGGGGAACAGCTCCGGAAGCACACCCTCGTGGAGCGCGACGACGTCGAGCGCGAGCCACGCCTCGTGGCGGGGGCCGGTTTGTGCAACCACCCGGACGTCGTCGATCTCGGCTCGCAACGAACGGTCGGGCAGGACCGCGACGAAAGGATGGGTACCGCCGGTCGGGAGTTGCTGCGCGGCCGCAACGGGATCCGGCACCTCGGTTCCGCCGAACCTCTCGACGAGCGTGTTGCCGACTTCGACTGCGTCACCGCGCACCGCTCGGTTGTAAGGAAGGACCACGAGCTCTTCCGAGTCCGCGTCGACGCAGAAGCACATGATCGATCGCGTTCCGGGTCGGTCGTCTTGGCGCGCGAACTCGAGCGCGGTCTCGTAGCGGTGATGGCCGTCCGCGATGACGAGGGGGCCGGGCGTCACCGCGCCGCTTAGTAACTCGACCTCGGCCGGCGCCGACACGACCCACAA
>DASSMG010000283.1:0-5823 GCA_035688995.1 Actinomycetota bacterium | reverse complement strand
GTTCAACGCCGCGGGGCGCCGGGGGCTTCCGGAAGGAAAGCAGGCTCACCGCGCCGAACCCGTAGGTATGCGGGCGATGCGTGGGGTCGTGGCGGCCTTGGTTTGTGCAGTTGTCTTGGTTCCGGCCGTCCCGGCGGCGTGGGGCCGCACCTCCGTGCGGCTGATCTCGCGTCACCCGGCTCCTCCGAAGGCCGTGGTCGCTCTCATCGACACCGGCATCAACCCCTACTCCGACGCGTTCGCCGACGATTCCCCGCTCGCCTACACGCCTCCGTGGAAGTACATCCCCGGCTATCCGAAGGGAACGCCCGCGCTGCGGCTTCATCTCGACCTGCCTTACGACGACGCGGTCAAGGCGGACGCCGACGTGTGGTCGACGGTGAGGCGCGGCCAGCTCTACTGGATCCCGGGAACGAAGATCGCCGGCGCGATCTCGTTCGGTGCCGGTGGGACGAGCTGTCCGGCAGTGTCACCGGTGCCGCCGGCGAACAGCGTGCAAGGCGATTGTGACGATCACGTCATCCTCGACGATGCAGGTCACGGATCCATGACCGCGTCGCGCGCGGCGGGGAACGACCACTCGCTCGCCCCCGACGCCCGCATCGTCGAGATCGAAGGTCTCGGTGGCAAGGCGGTGCAATGGGCGGCCGACCAGGGGTGGATCGACGTGCAGTCGAACTCGTGGCTGAGCCTCGTTCCCGCGCCGGTGCCCGGCGGGACGACCGACGCGTTCGCGTACGCCGCTAAGCGAATGCTCACGCTGGCCGCGTCCGGAAACGGTGCCGGATACATCGCGGGCTTCGCTCCGACGCCCACGCAGACACTCGCAACCGCGCCTCCCGGCGTCGTGCTTGTTGGGGGTCACGACAACGGGAAGATGACACTGTGGTCCGGCGCGCCTCCGCACATCGTTGCCGACGCTTATGCCGGCTACAGCGCGATCAGCACGACGACCGAACCGATGCGTCCCGACCCGATCGCGTGCTGCACGAGCGCGGCGTCACCTTACGCGGCCGGGGGTGCCGCGGCGATCGTGATGGAAGCGCGCCGCATCCTCGGGGATCAGCGAGCCGGCACGCGCGACGGTCTCGTTGCGTGCGGTCCAAAGGGGATCGTGTCGAAAGGTCCGCTTGCCGATGGAGTGTTCACGCTCGATGAATTGAAGGACGTGTTGCTGCACACGGCGCAGGCCCGGCCGGTCGAGGGTCGCGACGACGGGTTGATCCACTGGGCCGGCGAGCCGCGCGCTCCCGACCACACCGAGTTCGGGCCGGGCGCGAACCCGTTCTGTCCCGGCTGCACGACGACGCCGATCCCGTGGGAACCGATCCCCGACGCGGGTGGGGGCGCGGCCTACCAACTGATCGGTTACGGGGCCATCAACGAGTTCTCGGTGCAGGTTGCGAAGGACGTCCTCGCAGGAAAGGCCGACATGCCCGATCGTGCGGCGGCCGACGCGCAATATCAAGCCGATCAGGAGTTCCGCGACCAGTGGTTCTCGGGTCGCGACGACGGCGGAGACGTGAAACTCCCGTCCTGCTGACTCGTATTTCCTTTCCGCACGCGGCGGCGATAATCGCGGTCCCTCACGGAAAGTAGAGCGGTGGAACGCGTCGATCACGTCGTAATCGGAGCAGGCATCATGGGTAGCGCGACCGCGCGCAGCCTCGCCCGCGCGGGTCGGAGCGTCGTTCTGCTCGAGCGATTCCGCTTCGGTCATAAGCGCGGTTCCAGTCACGGACGCACGCGCATCTTCCGGCTGTCTTATCCCGATCCGACCTACGTCGAGATGGCGAAGCGGTCCCGCGATCTGTGGCGGGAGCTCGAGAACGAGATGGACCAGAGTCTCCTCGACATGAGAGGGGGGCTCGATCTCGGGCCCAACATCGAGCACAACGCCGCGGCGCTCGAACGCAACGGCGCGCCGCTAGAACGGATGAACGGAAAGGCCGCCACGGAGCGCTTCCCCGGAGTGGAGATACCCGACGATGAGCGGGTGCTGTTCCAGCCCGAGTCTGCCGTTATCTCCGCGGAAGGAGCGCTTGCAGCCTTCATAGCTTCGGCGATGAACAACGGCGCGCAGGCTCTCGAAGAACGAGAGGTGATCCGCATCCGTCCCGAGAGCGACGGCGTGCGAGTCGACACCGCCGGTGGTGACTTCACTGCGCGCACCATCGTCGTGACGGTCGGTCCGTGGGTGCAGAAGGTCCTGGCCCCCCTCGGGATCGAGATCCCGGTGCGGCCGACGCGCGAGACCGTCTCGTACTTCGACGTGGACACCGAAGGGTTGCCCACGATCGTCGAGTGGGGCGATCCCACGTTGTACGCGTTGCCGAGCCCCGGCCAGGGTCTCAAGGCGGCGGAGCACATCGCCGGTGCGGTCGCCGATCCCGACGACTCCGGTGGGGTCGACCGTGACTCGATCGCCCGCGTTCAGGAGTGGGTGAAGCGCCGTTTCCCGGCCGCCGACCCCGAACCGCGTCATAGCGAGACGTGCTTCTACACGAACACCTCGGACGAGCATTTCGTTCTCGAACGTCGCGACAAGATCGTGATCGGGTCGCCGTGCAGCGGCCACGGCTTCAAGTTCGCACCGTTGATCGGGGAGCGGCTCGCGGCTATGGCGATGGAGGAACGTTAGCCGGGAGTGGTTCGCGATCGCTCTCCGAGCGTCGAACCTGGAGGGACGCGATCGACACGATGATCAGCGCACCTCCGATCAGCTGCACCGTCGACAGGACCTGATCGAGCCACACCCATGCGATCACTCCCGCGACCACGGGCTCGAGCGTCGCGGCGATCACCCCGCGTTCGGCCCTGACGTGCTGCACCCCCCAGAGATAGAGGAGGAACGGTGCCAGCGTCCCGGCCAGACCCACGAAGAGGACGCGCGGGAGGTGGCCGCCGTCCGTCAGCGTCGACGGCCATCCCTGGGGGACCTGATAGATGAGCCACACGACGCTCGCCGCCAGAAAGCCCCGGAACAGGGCGCCGAGCACGCCGTAGCTGTGGCCGGCCCGCTCGCTGACCAGGGTGTAGGTCGCGAACATCACGGCCGCTCCCACCCCGCAGGCGATCCCGACCAGGTCGAGACTCCCGAGCTCGACCTCCAGGACCCTCGAAACGAGGACGACTCCGACGATCGCCCCTACGAGAGCGAGCGCGATCTGACGGGACGGCTTCTTGCGGGTGGTGATCGCGACCCAGGCCACCACCAGAGCGGGCCCGGTGTACTGGAGAACCAGAGCAACCGCCACCGCCAGGCGCTGGATGGCGATGTAATAGAAGCCGTTCACGAGTGCGATCGCCACACCCAGGGCGATCACGAAGTGAGGCTCGGCTCGGGCGGGCCGTCGCCACGCACCGGGGAGGAACGCGAGGCCGGCGGCCGACAGGAACGCCCGTGCCTGCACGAGTTGCAGGGGCTCGACCCCGTCGTCGAAGAGGGTGCGTGCCACCGCGGCGGCCACGGCCCACAGGATCGCCGCCGCGGCGATCGCGGCGAGGCCCGCCAAGGGGCGGGAAGAACCGTGATGGGGGTGGCGTTCGGGCATCGTGAGCAGGGTAGATGGCGGCCGACGCCGCTCGGTTAGGCGACCCTAACTGTTAGGATCGTGAAACCGTTCACAAGCCCTGACGGGTGCTGGATCCGGCCTTCGCTCGGATCCGATCCCCGCTCGACGAGTGGTGAAGGAGTCGATCTCTCCATGCCGGAAGGACTCACGAGGAGTGCCGTAGAGGAGCTCTCGCGCGCGCTCCACGAACCCGGCTGGCTGGCGGAGCGCCGGCTCCAGGCCTTCGACCTGTTCGAGAAGCTCGACCTTCCCGACCCCAAGGGCGAGGAGTGGCGTTACGTCGACGTACGGTCCTTCGACTTCTCCCGCTACTCGGCGCCCGAGCCTCGTCGCAGCGCCCCGGAGATCTCTCCCGAGCTCGCCGCGCGGGGCGTGATCGTGTGCGATTTCGTCACTGCCGCCGAGCGCCATGCGGATCTCCTGATGGAGCATTTCTTCACCGAGGTGCCGGTCGACGAGCACAAGTTCACCGCCCTCCACGGGGCGTTCCATTCCGACGGGATCCTCGTGTACGTCCCTCGTGGGGTCGAGGTGGAGATCCCGCTCGAGGTCGTGCGGGCCGTCGAGGCCGGCGGGTCGGTGTTCCCTCACACGACGATCGTCGTCGACGAAACCTCGAGCGTGACGTTCGTCGACCGTTTCCGATCCACCGAGGCCGACAAGGCGGCCATGTGCGCCAGCGTGGTCGAGGTCGAGGCTCGTCGAGGCGCGACGGTCAACTACATCTCGCTACAGGAGTGGGGACGTCACGTTGATCATTTCCAGACCCAACGATTCACCGCCGCGCGCGACGCCACGGTTCGCAGCCTTGCCGTCAACCTCGGCTCGCGCTTCGCCCGCACTCAGGTCGAGTCGGTGTTGCGCGGCGAAGGCTCGTTCTCGGAGATGCTCGGGCTGTACTTCGCCGACAGCGACCAGCACTTCGCGCAACGCACGCTGCAGAGTCACGATGCCCCGCACGCAACGTCGGACCTCCTCTACAAGGGTGCGCTCAAGGAGCGGTCACGGTCCGAGTACTCGGGACTGATCAAGGTCCAGAAAGGCGCGCAGGGGACCGACGCCTACCAGGCGAACCGGAACCTCGTGCTGTCCGACGAGGCGATGGCGCGGTCGATCCCGCAACTCGAGATCGAGGCGAACGAGGTGCGCTGCACGCACGGCGCCACGGTCTCGCCCGTCGAGGAAGAGCACCTCTTCTATCTGATGAGCCGCGGCATCGACAAGATCACCGCTCAGAAGTTGATCGTGTTCGGGTTCTTCCGCGACGTCCTCGATCGCATCCGCGTCGAGACCGTTCGCGACGAGTTGTCCGACTCGATCTCACGCAAGGTCGAGGGTGACCAGCGCCTCGAGGTCCGCGTATGACCTTCGCGACGGTGGCGAAGCTCGACGAGATCCCCGACGGCGGGATGAAGCAGGTCACCGCCCACGGAGACGTCGTCGGCCTCTATCGCTGCGGCAACGACGTCTACGCGATCTCCGACTACTGCACGCACGAGCAGACGTTCCTGTCCGAGGGCGAGTTCGATTGCGACGACATGGAGGTCGAGTGCCCGCTGCACGGCTCCCGCTTCGACGTGCGTGACGGAAGCGTTCGCATCCTTCCGGCGACGAAGCCCGTCGCCACCTATCCCGTGAAGATCGAGGGTGACCTGATCATGGTCGGCCCTGCCGAGGTCAAAGGAGTTGCTCGCACATGACCGACAAGTTGCTGCACATCGAGGATCTGCACGTCGAGGTCGAGGGGCGGGAGATCCTGAAGGGTCTCGACCTCGACCTGGACAAGGGCGAGATCCACGCCATCATGGGGCCGAACGGGTCGGGGAAATCAACGCTCGCCTACGTTCTGACCGGGCGACCGGGCTACGAGGTCACCGGCGGCAAGGTCGAATACAAGGGCGAGAACGTTCTCGATCTGGCCCCCGACGAGCGGGCCCAGCGCGGGATCTTCCTCGCGTTCCAGTACCCGACCGAGGTGCCGGGCGTGTCGGTCGTGAACTTCCTGCGCACCGCGTACAACTCGATCCATGCCGACGAGCAGAAGTCGGCGATGGAGTTCCGTCTTTACCTGCAGGAGAAGATCGACCTTCTCGAGATCCCCTCCGAGCTGGTCGACCGCTACGTGAACCAAGGTTTCTCCGGCGGCGAGAAGAAACGGAACGAGATCCTTCAGATGGCGGTGCTCGGTCCCGAGCTTGCGATCCTGGACGAGACCGACTCGGGTCTCGACATCGATGCGCTGAAGCAC